>CACZCD010000036.1 GCA_902779565.1 uncultured bacterium
CCGATCGGGCGCATCACCGAGCAGTACATGAAGTACATCGAGATGATGCGCCAGCTGAACCTCGATGTGGCGGGCGAGTTCATCGTGATGGCCGCCACGCTGATGGTGATCAAGTCCCGGATGCTGCTGCCGGTGGACCGCCGCACGGCGGAGGATGTGGGCGATGAGGAGTGGGTGGATCCGCGTCTCGACCTTGTGCGTCAGCTCGTCGAATACAAGAAGTTCAAGGATGCGGCCGGCAAGCTCGCCGAGTACGAGCTGCGGCAGATGGAGTCGTTCGACTACGGCGGCGGACGCCCCAAGTTCGAGAAGACGCAGGCCGACAAGGCCAACGCCATCGCGGATCTTGGGCTTTTCGACCTGCTCGCCGCGTTCCAGGACGTTCTGGCGCGTCTGAACGAGCGTCCGCAGGAGGAGCTGAAGGGCGCGCGGTGGAGCGTGCCGGACAAGATGGACTTCGTGCTGAACCGCGTCCGTACGGAAGGGCAGACCGCGTTCTCCGCGCTGTTCAACGAGCGCTCGCCGCGCGGCGAGGTGATCGTCACGTTCCTCGCGCTGCTGGAGCTGCTGCGGCAGCATCGCGTGATCATCTACCAGAACGCGGCGTTTCACGAGATCACGATCCTGCCGAGCAAGGAGGAGCCGGCGGACAAGCCGCTTGAGGCGCCCGACGAATGGTGAGCGGCGGCAGACGAAAAGGAGAGGATTCCCAGACCATGGAAGAAGAGATTCAGGAACAGCCCGAGACGGCGAAGGTCGATGTCAAGGCGGAGCAGTACAACAAGCCGAAGGACGTGCGCCTTCCGCTTCCGGGGAGCCTGCAGGAGATCGTCGGCTCGCTGCTTTTCGCCAGCGAATCGCCGCTGTCGGTGGCGGATCTGCGTGAATGCGTGCGGGGCGTGGAGCCGGAAAACGGCGACGATGCCGAGATCATGGAGGTGTACAAAACCTGCACCACCCGCGAGATCGAGGAGGCGCTGCACGGACTTGAAAAGGCGCTTGAGGTCGCGAAATGTGGTTTCACGCTCGTCTGCACCGGCGGGCAGTATCGTCTGCAGACCTCTCCCGTGTGCGGACGCTACGTGCGCGCGCTGCTGAAGTTGGATCGTCCGAACCGCCTCTCCCGCGCCTCCCTTGAGACGCTGGCGATCATTGCGTACCGCCAGCCGATCACGAAGGCCGAGGTGGAGCAGATCCGTGGGGTGGGCGTGGATACCATCATGAAGACGCTTACGGATCTCGGTCTGGTGCGTCTGGTCGGACGCTCCGAGCTGCCGGGGCATCCGTTTCTCTACGGCACGACGCCGTTCTTCCTCGAACACTTCGGGCTCGCGTCGCTCGACCAGCTCAATGAAATCGATCCGACGCTTCCGCGTTCCAATCCGCGCGAACGCGCCAAGCTCTTCAAGCGGGAGGAGAAGCCCGCCGTCGAGCAGCCTGAGCTGACGGAGGCGGTTGCCGCTGAGGAGGCGGCATCCGCAGATGGTGCTGAGGCGACGCCGCCCAAGGAGGAGACGAAAGACGAGAATGCGGCGGCGGCGGACGAGGAGGTCACCGTTGCAGACGACGAGGCTTCTGCCGTGGACGATGATGACGATATCTTCATTGACGATACGCCGGATGAATTTGACGATGAAGATGACGACGATGATGATGACGAAGAAGAGGAAGATGGCGAACTCGAGGAGGAAGAGGATGATGAAAGCTAAAGCTGGGTTTTCCCTCCTGTGTGCGGCGCTCTGCGGCGTAGGCCTGCTGGTCGCCGGCTGCCGCCGTTCGATGCCGTCCGCCGCCGAACAGGCCGATCGTGCTTCGCGCCACTACACGGCGGCCATGGCGGAACTGCAGGCGGGGCGCATCGATGCCGCCATCAAGGGTTTTGAGAATGTCATCCGGGAGGAGCCCGGAAACGGGAACGCCCATTTTCAGCTGGCAGCGCTTTTGGAGGATTCCAAGAAGGACTATCTGGGCGCCATCGTCCATTACCGGCTCTATCTCACGATCCGGCCGCAGTCCGACAAGGCCGCCATCGCCGCCGATCGTCTGAAGGGCTGCGAAACGCGCTATGCGGCGATACTGGTGGAGAAGGCGGGAGTTGAGAGTCAGTTCTCCGCCGAGCTTGAGAAGCTGCAGAAAGAGCATAGCCAGTGCGGACGCAAGATGGCCAAGGTGTCGGAACAGCTCGACGAGGCCAACCGCAAGATCGCGGCGCTGGAGAAGAATCTGGCGGTGCAGAAGAAGATGCTTGAGAATGCGGAGGCGATCCGAGACGATCCGACCGTCGCCAAGACGCCGAAGAAGCGGGCGCGTCCGACCGATGCCGAACTTTTGGACGACGAGGATGACGGGGATCGGCGGATCTCCTCTTCGGAGATCAAGAAGCTGCGCGCCATGCTGGACGAGGATGAAAAGAACACCTCCACCCATCCTCCGATCGATGTGGCGGCGGCGGGCGCCGATGAGCCGGAGTCGGCGGCGCCGGCTGCTTCCACGAACGCGCCGACGGCCATGTCGAATCCATTCGTCCAGAAGGAGAAGAAGCCCAAGCGGCTCATCCCCGAGACCTATACGGTGGAGGAGGGGGATACGCTCATGCGCATCTCCGCCCGGTTCTACGGCACGAACCGCAAGTGGCGCGAGATCCGCGAGGCAAACAAGGCGATCATCTCCTCTGATGGCCGCGTGAAGACGGGGCAGGTCATCAAGCTTCCCTGACGGGGGATTGGGGGTTCCCGATGCAGGACGAGCCGAAGGGCATCCATACAGAGCTGGTGACGCCGACCCACCCCTACACGGCGGTGGACGTTCCTTGGGAGATCGACACGGAGCAGCAGAATCCGCTCTACCGTTATCTGCGCGGTGGCGGCGTGCGTGCGTTCGGTCGCACCAGCCATGATGTCGCCCGTTCACGGCGGCAGACGCGCTTCCTGATCATCTTTTCCGTCCTGGCCCTCATCTGGGCGCTTCTTTTGCTTGTCTGAAGCGAAGTGAAATCCTAAAGCATTCCAACGGAAAATATGGTATAATACGCTCCGTTCTTTATTTGAAACGGAGAGTTGATGATTGTTGACGACAAATGGCTGAAGGCGCATGCGGACGAGATCCGGAAGGTTGACTGGATCGATCCGGCGCTGTATCAGAAATATAATGTGAAGCGTGGCCTTCGCAACGGCGATGGTACGGGCGTTCTCGTGGGGTTGACCACGATCGGTAACGTCCATGGCTACGTGGTCTCTGAAGGTGAAAAGCAGGCCATCCCGGGCGAACTCTACTATCGCGGCATCAATGTGCGGGACATCGTGCGGGCCGACAAGCGCGAGCACCGCTTCGGCTACGAGGAGACGGCCTACCTGCTGCTCTTCGGACGCCTTCCTGATATGCGGCAGCTGATCGAGTGGAAGAACATGCTCGGCGCCTACCGCAAGCTTTCGGACGGGTTCAAGGAAAACGCCATCATGCACAACCCGTCGAAGGACCTCATGAACGCCATCGCGCGCGCCGTCCTTTTCGCATACGCGTTCGATCCCGAGGGGGATCCCGACAACCTCTCCATCGAGAAGTGCCTGGAGCAGTCCATCGATCTCATCGGCTCCATCCCGACGATCGCGGCCTACGCCTTCCAGGCGAAGGCGCACTACCACAACGGCACGTCGCTCTTCCTCCGCAACCCGGACCCCCGGAAGTCCACGGCGGAGAACTTCCTGTCGATGATTCGCGAGGATGGCCGCTACACGCGGCTGGAGGCGGAGACGCTCGACCTTGCGCTCATCCTTCACGCCGAGCACGGCGGCGGTAACAACTCCTCCTTCACCACGCACGTCGTGACGAGCTCCTTCACCGACATCTACTCCTCGGTGGCGGCGTCCGTCCTGTCGCTCAAGGGCTCCCGCCACGGTGGCGCGAACCTCCGCGTGATGAGCCAGATGGAGGAGATCAAGGCGAACGTGAAGAATTGGACGTCCTCGGATCAGGTGGCGCGCTATCTGGAGCGGATCGCCGACCGGAAGGCGGGCGACCGAACGGGGCTGATCTACGGTCTGGGCCATGCGGTCTATACCATCTCCGACCCGCGTGCGGAGATGCTCAAGCAGAAGGCGGAGAGTCTGGCGAAGGAGAAGGGGCGCTTGGACGACATGCGGCTTTTCGAGACCGTGGAGAAGGTCGGGCCGGACATCGTCAAGTCGCGCCATCCGCGTGCGGAGGACATCTGCGCGAATGTGGACCTCTATTCAGGGCTCGTGTATGACATGCTCGGCATCCCGAAGGATCTCTACACGCCGCTCTTCGCCGTGGCGCGCTGCGTGAGCTGGTGTGCGCACCGCATGGAGGAGCTCATCAATCAGGGGCCGATCATCCGTCCGGCCTACAAACCTTTGTTCCACCCGAAGAAATATGTACCACTGAAGGATCGCTGAAATGGAAAAGTATGCAATCATTGAGGGCGGCGTCTGCTCCGCCAAGGGATTCCGCGCGGCGGGCGTCGCCGCTGGCATCAAGTACAAGGACCGTAAGGACGTTGCGCTCATCGTGGCCGACAGACCCTGTACCGCCGCCGCCATGTTCACCACGAACACGCTCGCGGCGGCGCCGGTTGTGCTGGACCGCGAGATTGCGAAGTTCGGCAAGGCGCAGGCGATTCTCGCCAACTCCGGCTACGCCAACGCCTGCACGGGCCCGGAGGGACTGCGCGATGCCGTGGAGAGCGTGAAGGCGACGGCGGCGGAGCTGCACATTGATCCCCGTCAGGTGTTTGTGGCCTCCACTGGCGTGATCGGGCGCCGTCTGCCGATGAAGCGTCTGCTCTCCGGCATGCGGGAGGCGGTGAAGAACCTGGCCGCCACGCCGCAGGCGGGGTTGGATGCGGAGCATGCGGTGATGACGACCGACACGAAGCCCAAGCAGGCTGCCGTCAAGGTGAAGATCCTGGGACATGAGGTGACGATCGGCGGCATGTGCAAGGGGTCCGGCATGATCGAGCCGAACATGGCGACCATGCTCGGCTTCATTACGACTGACTGCGTCATCGCGCCCGGTATGCTGCGGAACGCGCTCCGGAGCGCCGTGAACAAGGGTTTCAACCGTCTGATCGTCGATGGTGACGAATCCACCAACGACTCCGTGTTCATCCTGGCCTCCGGCGCCGCCGGCAACAAGGAGATCCGCCATCCCGACGCGTCCTTCCGCGCCTTCCGGGATGCGCTCATCCAGCTGGTCGCCGCGCTCGCCCGCCAGATGGCGGCGGACGGCGAGGGCGCGACGAAGTTCGTGACCGTGCGCGTCACGGGCGCCGCGACCGAGCGTGATGCGGAGGCGGCGGCCCGCGCCATCGCGAAGTCTCCGCTGTGCA
This sequence comes from uncultured bacterium, assembly GCA_902779565.1. Lineage (GTDB taxonomy): Bacteria > Verrucomicrobiota > Kiritimatiellia > RFP12 > UBA1067 > UBA1731. The sequence goes on from CACZCD010000036.1 coordinate 5,348, forward strand.
AGACGAGCTGGTTCGGCAAAGATCCCAACTGGGGACGTGTGCTGGCCGCCGTGGGCGCCTCCGGCGCGAAGATCGACGAGCGGACGGTCGAGGTGTTCTACGGAAAGACGTGGGCGTACAAGCAGGGGAAGGTGGCCGATTCCGCGCAGCTCAAGAAGCTGGCGGCCGAGCTGGAGGGACCCGAGGTCACGGTGACCGTGGACCTTCACTTCAACAGCAGCCGGGAAGCCGTGATCTACACCTGCGACTTCTCCACCGAATACGTGCACATCAACGCGGATTACACAACTTGAACCCAACAACCCAACACAGGAGAAACGAAATGAACGAGACGGAATACAAGTGGAAGACTTTTAAGCGCAGCGGTCTCAGGCAGGTGAAGCTTGGATCCGGCGAGGATCTTCGCCATCTCAAGGAGCTGGACCAGAAGAAGTGGACGGTTCTGGCGGCTTCGAACAAGGGTCTGCGCTTCGATCAGCGGACGCTTGAGCTTCTCGACACCAACGGCGACGGACGCGTGCAGGTGCCGGAGGTGCTCGCCGCGATTGACTTCCTTGAGTCGAAGGGTGTGGATCTCGATTCCCTTTTCCAGAAGGATGAGGCGGACGAGAAAAAGCTGGCTGACCTTTCCGAGAAGCTTGCCGACCTCGCGAAGGTCAAGCCCTCCGAGGCCGAGCTGGCGGCGCTGAAGGCGTGGGAGGAGGCCCCCGCCTCTGATGCGTCCCTCCAGCCGCTCAAGGAGGCGACGGCGGATGCCGATGCGGCGCTCGCCGCCGTGGAACCGGTTTTGGATGCTTTCTTCCAGCCGCCGGATGACGCCCCGCTCGTGATGGAGGGACCTGAGGCGGCGCTGCCGCTCAAGGGGAACCTCAATCCGAAGTTCGCCGACGCCATCGCCGCGTTCGTCGAAAAGGCCGTGAAGCCGATCCTCGGCGAAGTGGAGGAACTCAAGCGCACGGACTACGCCAAGGTCAAGGCTGCTTTCGCGCCCTACCGCGCCTGGCTCGCCTCCAAGCCTGTGATGAACGCCAATGCGCGTGCGGCGCTCGAGGAGGAGGAGCGCGTTGTCCGCTACAGGATGTATTTGGTGGAGTATCTCCGGAACTACGTGAGCCAGGAGAAGCTCTATGATGGCAGTCTGGATGCCATGTATCTCACGGGGACGCTCTTCATTGACGGCCGCGAATGCCGCCTGTGTTTCCATGTCGATGACGAAGGTGCCCATTCCGCGCTTGCGGAGCGTTCCGACTGCTGCATCATCTATCTCAAGCTGACACGCAGCGGCGGCGCCGCCCGCAACGTCTGCGCCGTGATCACGGCCGGCCGCACCATCCCGCTCTACGCCGGGAGGAACGGTCTTTTCTATGACCGCGACGGCGTCTCGTGGGATGCCACGATCACGAAGGTCGTGATGTCCCAGGTGTCGCTGCGCGAAGCGTTCTGGGCGCCGTGGCGGAAGATGGGCGAGATGATCGGCGAACAGGTCAAGAAGTTCGTGGGCAGCACGCAGGAGAAGTCCGTCGGCGGCGTGACGAAAGCGGTGGACGGCGTGGGCACGAATGCGGCGGCCAAGACAGAGGGCAAGCCGGCCGATTCGTCCGCGAACGGCGCGGCACTCGCCAGTTCCGTGGCGGCGCTCGGCATTGGCATCGGCATGGTCGGTGCCGCGTTCGCAGGTGTGGTGGGGCTTGTCGCGGGGCTGCCGTGGTGGAAGACCGCCATCGGCGTGCTGCTGGTGGTTCTCGCCGTTTCGCTGCCGAGCGTGATCCTTACCTGGTTCAAGCTCCGCCGCCGCGATCTCGGCGCGGTGCTGAACGCCTGCGGGTGGGCGGTGAACCGTCCGCTCCGCTTCTCGCAGAAGCTGGCGAAGCAGTTTACGCGCAGGGTCTGACGCTGACCGATGGAACGGATCGCCTTTTTCGTGAATGGCTCCAAGCCGACCGCGCCCTCCGTGCGTGACCGGCTGACGGCCGTTGCGCGGGAATGCGGACTTTCGGTCGTGGAAGACGATGCGCCGGACGTCATCGTGGTTCTGGGGGGCGACGGCACCATGCTTTCGGCGGTGCATCGCTTCCCCGGCGTGCCGCTTCTCGGCCTCAATCTCGGCTCGCTTGGCTATCTCGCCGCCGTGGAGGAGTCGCATTTCGACGACGCCATCCGCGCGTTGGCGGCGAAGCACTATGACATCTCGCGTCGTACGGCGCTCAATGTGCGCGGCGTGAACGCGCTCAACGACGTCGTCGTCACGCGCGGCGTGACGGGCCATGCCATCCGCCTTGACTTCCGCGTGGACGGCGAACCCGTCACGCGCTTCGTCTCGGACGGACTCGTGATCGCCACGCCGACCGGTTCCACGGCCTATTCACTGGCCGCCGGCGGGCCGGTGCTCATGCCCGCCTCGCAGTCGTTTGTGGTCACGCCCGTCTGCCCGCACGCGCTTTCGTCGCGTCCGATCGTCCTGAAGGATTCTGTTCGCATGGAGGTCTCCGTGGAGGTGCGCGAACCGGGCGATGAGCCGGCCGTGTTCGCCGATGGTCGTCAGGTCTGCACGCTCGCGGCGAACGAAGTCCTCGAGATCGTGAAATCCGATGTCACCGTGCCTCTGGTCGAGCTGAAGGGCGTCAATCCCTACGCGGCGCTGACGCGCAAGCTAGGCTGGTCGGGATCCTCGCTCAAACCATGATGCCGCCATGACGGAACTGGAAGAGAAAATCGGTTATTCCTTCAAGGACGCCACGCTTTTGGAGACGGCTCTTACCACGCCGGCCTGCCGGATGGATCGTCCGGAGGTGGAGGACAACCAGCGGCTGGAATTTCTGGGCGATGCCGTGTTCGGGCTTTTGAGTGCGGACGCCGTTTTCGCCGCCTATCCGTGGGAGCAGGAGGGCCCCCTGACCGTCCGACGCACGCATCTCGTCTCGGGTGCCGCGCTGGCCGCCGCCGCCGAACGGATCGGGCTGGGCGCGTTCCTGAAGCGCAACGCAGGCGCCGCGCCGCTCGCGCCCCATGCGAAGGTGCTGGCGGACGCGATGGAGGCGGTGATGGGCGCCGTGTGGCTGGATGGCGGTCTGGAGGCTGCGCGCGCCGTGTTCGACCGGTTGAATCTGCCGATTGACGAGCAGCTGAACGAGTGGGGGACAAATCCCAAGGGACACCTTCAGGTGATGGCGCAGGCGATGCGGCCTTCACGCAAGCCCCTCTATACGGTGGACTCCGTCAAGGGCCCGCCGCATGCGCCCATCGTGACGGTGACGGTGGAGGTGTCGGGTCTCGGAAAGGCGACGGCCACTGCCGGGTCGCAGCGTCTCGCCGAATGTGCCGCCGCCACCGCACTCTTGACGGACCTCAAGGCGAGGAAGGATGCGGCGAAGTCCGCCGATGAAGGCCGTGGAAACGTTTCCCGTTGAAAGCGTGCTGCCGGCGATTGCGTCCTCTTTAGCGGCGAATCGCACGGTTGTGCTGCGTGCGCCGCCTGGAAGCGGCAAGACCACCTGCGTGCCGCCCGCGCTGCTGTCGGCGCCGTGGTTGGACGGAAAACGCATCCTCATGCTGGAGCCGCGTCGGCTCGCGGCGCGGGGCGCAGCGGCGTATATCGCCTCGAAATTCGGTGAGCCCGTGGGCGGGACGGTGGGCTATGCCGTGCGGTTAGAGCGGAAGGTTTCGGCCCGCACGCGTCTCGAGATCGTGACGGAAGGTCTGCTTACGCAGCGGTTCCTAAATGATCCGGAACTCGCGGATGTCGGCCTGATCGTGTTCGACGAGTTCCATGAACGTTCGCTCCAATGCGATCTCGGTTTTGCGATGGCGCTTGACGTGCGACGCGCGCTCCGTCCGGATCTCCGGCTTCTCGTGATGTCCGCCACGCTCGACACCGAGACCGTCGCCGCGCACTTGGGCGATGCGGATGTCCACACAGCCGAAGCGCGGATGTTCCCGGTGGAGACGCGCTATCTGCAGGTGCCGTCCGCCGCGCCCGTCTGGGCGCAGGTGGCCGGCGCCGTCACGCGGGCGCTCGCGGAGTCCGCCGAAGGAGACGTGCTCTGCTTTCTTCCGGGCGAGGGAGAGATCAAGCGCTGCGCGGAGATCCTGAAAGACGAACATTTGGCAAACGTGGAAGTGCTGTCGCTCTATGGCGCGCTGCCGAAGGAGGATCAGGATTACGTGGTCGCTCCGCACAGCCGTTCCGCGTCGCGGCGGCGCGTGATTCTCGCCACCTCGATTGCGGAGACGTCGCTGACGATTCCGGGCATCACGGTGGTAGTGGATTCCGGCCTGATGCGCGTAAGCCGATTCTCGGCGGCGAGCGGCATGAGCCGGCTTGAGACGCTGCCGCTCACGCGTGACCGCGCGGAGCAGCGGCGCGGACGCGCGGGGCGCATCCGTCCCGGCGTGTGCTGGCGGCTCTGGACGGAACGCGAGGAGGCGCAGCGTCCGGCGGCGATGAAGCCGGAGATTGTCGATGCCGACCTCGCGTCAACTGTGCTGTCCGCCGCGCTCTGGGGGACGGTGCGGATTGACGGACTCCCCTGGCTCACGCCGCCGCCGGAAGCGGCATGGGCGAACGCGCTCACGCTCCTGCAGATGCTGGGCGCGCTGAATCCCGATGGACGCATCACCGAGCAGGGGCGGCGCATGGCGCGTTTCGCCGCGCACCCGCGGCTTGCGAACATGATGCTGATGACGGGTGCCGCCGATCTTGCCGCCATCCTTGAAGAAGGGGCGCCGCATGGCGTGACCGACATCCATGACGTTCGATTGACGCCACGCATGAAGGAACTGGCGCGCCGCTGGGAACGTCTGTGCGCATCGGCCTCGCGGCGGGAACAAACGGTGGACGCGGGTGAGGCGCTTGCGTATGCGTTTCCCGACCGGATCGGACGGAACCGGGGGAACGGTTCGTTTCAGTTGAGCGGCGGGCGCGGCGCGTTTCTCGAACGCACCGAGGCGTTGGCGCGCGAAGAGTATCTCGTCTGTTGCGATCTTGACGACCGGGGCGGCGATGCGCGCATCCGGTTGGCGGCGGCGATTTCGCGCGAAGCGATTGAAGAGATGTTCACCGCGCAGATTCGCGAAGAGGATCTTTGCCTCTGGGATCGGCGTGCGGAGGCGGTGAAGGCGGTCCGTCGGCGTTGTCTGGGGAAGATGGTGATAGAAGAGCGGGATGTGCAGCAGGGCGTTTCGGACGAGGCGGTGCAGGCTGCGCTCTTCGAGGGCATCCGCCGGAAGGGGGTCGCCAATCTGCCCTGTTGGACGAAAGGGGCGCAGCGGTTGCAGGCGCGTATTCTCTTTCTGCGGCGGACGCTTCCGGAGGCGGAACCGCCCTGGCCGGATGTCTCGGAGAAGGGGTTGGCCGAACATCTGGAAACTTGGTTCGGCGGCTTTGTCTCGGGAATGTCGCGCTGGGCGCATCTGGAGCGTCTGGATTTGGCGGCAGTGTTGGATTTTGCGCTTTCCGATGCGGGACACGACCGGCGGGAACTCGACCGGCTCGCGCCCGCTTCGATGGGCGTGCCGTCCGGTTCCGAGATCACGATCCGGTACGAGGAGGAGGGGCCGTTCTGCGAGGTACGTCTGCAGGAATGCTTCGGTATGATGGAAACGCCGAAGGTGGCGGGTGGGAAAGTGCCCGTCGTGATGCGGCTCCTCTCGCCCGCGCAGCGTCCGGTGCAGGTCACGAAGGATCTCGCGAACTTCTGGCGGGAGGGCTATCCGCTGGTGCGGAAAGATCTCCGCGGCCGCTACCCGAAGCACTATTGGCCCGAGGATCCCTTCACCGCCACCGCCACGCGAAGGGTGAAAAGGAGCTGATCAAACCGCCGTCCCAAGCGGGCCGCGCGACCCTACCACCGCCCAACTTATGGTATAATTCGTCGGCATAGGGAAAGGGAGTTAATATGGAATGCGTGAACAGAAGGGGATTCCTGATCGGATCCGTCGCGACGGGAGTCGTTGGCAGCGCTCTTGCTTCAGACGTGAAACCGCTTAGGGCTCGCGGCGTTGGCGAGAAGCCGACGGTGGCGCTGGTCGGGATGGGCTGCCAGATGATGGGCGTGCTGCTGGGGCAGTTCCTCGGGCAAGATGTGCTGATCGTGGCGGCGTGCGACTGCGACAAGGCGCGCCGCGAGAACGCCGCCCGCAAGATCAATGACGCGTACAAGGCCCGCAAGATCGGCGCGGTGTGCCGGGCTGAGGCCGACTGGCGGAAGATCGTCGCCGATCCGGGCATCGACATGGTGTGCGTCGCGACGCCCGACCACTGGCACGCCACGATCACCGTCGCCGCGCTCGCGGCGGGCAAGGACGTCTATTGCGAGAAGCCCCTCACCTACAACATCGACGAGGCGAAGCGCGTGATGGCGGCGAGCGCGAAGTACGGGCGTATCGTGCAGTGCGGCGCGATGCAGCGTAGTGCGGTGGAGTTCCGCAGCGCGTGCGAGATCGTGAGGAACGGACTCATCGGCGAGGTGAAGGAGTGCGACTGCTCGTTCAACGGCCCGTCTGGTCCGCACCGGTTCTTCGACAAGCCGGCGAACGCCGCAGCGGAGGGCGCGCCGAATCCGGACGTGGACTGGGACATGTGGCTGGGGCCTTCCGCGTACACGCCCTACTCCGATCAGCTCTCTCCGCGAGGGCCGTGCAAGACCTATCCGATGTTCTGGCGCTACGACGACTACTTCGGCTCCGGCGGTTGCGGCGACTGGGGCGCGCACCATCTCGACATCGCGCAATGGGGGCTGGACAAGGACGGCGAAAGCCCCGTGAAGCTGATCGCCTCCACCGCGCCGCATTCGTCGGACCCTCGGCATGGCGGCCGGCGGCAGTCTGGGCTTTCGCTCGTCTATGCCGACGGAAAGCGCATCAACCATATGTCGCGCGGATGGTTCACCACGGTGTTCTACGGCACGGAAGGGATCGTGGCCTGCGCGCGCAACCGCTTCGCGCTGTGGCTCGGCAAGGGAGTTGCGCCGGATGACAAGGTGCGCAAGGCGTTGAGCGACGGCACGTTTGACGGGATGCGCAAGGTCGGCTTCTGGAACGTGAACCCTTGGTCGCTCAAGAACGACCCGAAGTACAAGGTTGCGCCCGCATGCGACAAGTCGATGCTCGATGCGCTCAACAAGGGCATCAAGGAGCTGGACCTCAAGAACGCAAAGCTGAAGCTCTACAAGACCACGAGCGGGCATGTGGACGATTTCGTGAAGTGCTTCCACTCGCGCCAGCAGCCGTGCTCCTGCGCGGAGGTGGGATGCCATTCCGCGATCCTCTGCCAGATGTGCAACACGAGCTACATGTACGACAGCGGATTCGACTGGGATCCCGCGACCAACACGTTCGCGAACGGCACGGGCGATCCGCACTGGCTTGGGCGGCAGTACTTTCGCAATGGCTGGGAGATCGGAAGTTAGTGGTTAGTGGCTAGTTGTTAGTGGTTAGTCGTTAGTTGTTAGTCGTTAGTTGGGAGAAAAGAGATGAGAATAGTTACATCAAGACGTTCGTTTTTGGCGGGAGCGCTTGCGACGGCGGCGCTTCCGGCGCGCAGGACGTTTGCCGGCGCGGTGAAGTCCAAGGTGGCCCTGCAGATGTATTCCGTGGGGCGCTACGTGCGCGAGGTGCAGACGGGCGGTTTCGCCGCCGTCTTCAAGGAGCTGGCCGACCTCGGCTACAACGGCGTGGAGTTCGCGGGCTACTCGGACTTCGGCAACAAGCCGCGTACCGCGAAAGAGATGAAGAAGATGCTCGACGACGCCGGGCTCGTCGCCTGTGGAACGCATATCGGTCGGGACGCGCTCGCGCCGCAGCGTATCCAGCGTACCATCGACTCCAACCTCGAGGTGGGCAACCGCCTGCTTGTCTGCCCGAGTGGACTCTACACGCCGGAGAAGGATTTCAAGGGGACGATGGATGATTGGGCGAAGATGCTTGCGGAGTTCTACTCCACCGCCGCCGAGAACGCGAAGAAGAGCGGTGTGCGCGTAGGCTACCACAACCACGTGAAGGAGTTCACCACGAAGGTCGCGGACGGACGCTGCGTGTGGGATGCGTTCTTCTCCGCCTGCTCGCCGGACGTCTGCATGGAGCTGGACGTTGGCTGGTGCGCGACGGCGGGCGAAGATCCGTGCGCCTGGCTCAAGCGTTTCCCGCGCCGCTCGCCCACCATCCACGCGAAGGAGCACGCCAACGCGCGGAGCAGCATCTTCGGGGACATTCCCGCCGGCAAGAAGGGCGTGGACTGGGACGCGCTCTTCGCCGTCACCGACGAGAACGGCGTGGAGTGGTACGTGGTCGAGACCGAGTCGATGGAACGCAAGACGATGGTGCCGCCGAAAGGCTGCATCGACTTTCTCAAGAAGAAAGGCCGTGCGTGACGGCGGTTGCGTTTGGTTGCTTGATGGGCTGGTGCGCAACGTCTCACTTGCCAAGATGTTGGTGGTGTGGTATAGTTCATAACAAATGGGAGAAATGCAGATGAGGATGAAACACGCCAGAACCATGGGTTTTGTCGTCGCGGTGACGCTTTGCGCATGCGGGACGTGGGCGGAGGAGCGGACGGTGTCGACAGCGCAGGAACTGTACGAGGCGCTGCTTGCGCTCAATTCGGGTTCGGATACAGGCAACGTGATCTACCTTGAACCTGGGAGCTACGATGTGAGCGACTACGCGATGAAAAGGTGGGACCGCACCGCGATCAGTTCGGAAACGCTCTCGCATCTCGCGCTTGCGCACGTGAAGATCACGGGCAAGACGGAGAATCCGCGCGACACGGTGATCTACTGCAACGGGACGAACCGCGTGATCCACAGCCAGATAAGCCGCATCGAGAACCTGACGGTGTCGAACGGCTGGCACAACTCCGGGACTGGTGGCGCGGGTGTGCTTTCCTACAACGCGACGTCCGACAACCAGAAGAGCTTCCACAGCAACGTGGTGGTGACTTGCTGCACGTCAGCGGCGGCGGGCGGCGGCGTGTACTACGGCGTGTGGTACGATAGTGTAATCACCAGCAACCGGATGACGAATGCCGGCAGCGGCGGCGGCGGGGTGTCCGGCACCGAGTGCCACAACTGCGAGATTTCGAACAATGAATCGCTCGGGATTGGCGGCGCGGGTTACTATCAGGTAACGCTCTACGGCTGCCGGGTGCTGAACAATTTCGCCAAGAAGAATGGTGGGGGGCTTTCCGGGAGCAGCTGCTACGGCAGCACCTTCGTGGGCAACAGGACGGACGCCAGTGGCGGCGCGTGCAGCGGGACTTTCGTCGGCGAAGGAACGGTGGTAAGCAACAATGTGGCAGGTGGTGGTGGCGGCGGTCTCGCCAGCTGCTCAGGTGAGGTGACGAATGTGCTCGTCTGCTGCAATTCCGCCTCGGGCGACGGCGGCGGCGTTTCTGGCGGGATCTACCGCAACTGCGATATATACGGGAACACGGCGAAGTATGGCGGCGGCGTGTGCAACGCGGAATGCCACAACTGCGACATCCACGACAATTCGTCCGCCGGCTACGGCGGCGGCGTGTACTACGATGCCAAGCTGTACGACTGCCGCGTGTTCGGGAACGCCTCGGCGGCACATGGCGGCGGCGTGAGCAGCAGCGGAAGCGCCACGCACGCCTGCCATATTCACGGCGGGGTGATCTCCAACAACACGTCGGTGGCGAACGGCGGAGGCGTGTATTTCTGCATCTTGCATGGCGGCACGCAGGTTTGCTACAACAAGTCTAGCGGCTCTGGCGGCGGTGGCTACAACGGCGAAGGGACCGCCGCGACGAACACGATATTTTTCTGCAACGAGTCGAACGGGGATCTTGGCGGCGGGTTTGCAGCCTACAAGTCGTTGGTGACAGGATGCATCATCAGCAACAACTTTCTCAACGTGAACATGAACAAGCAGGTGGCGGGCGGCGGTTTGTATGCGGGTGCATCGCTTGTCCGCGACAGCAAGATCGTATTCAACCGGATCGCCAACGACTCCGACGGTTCTGATTCCCGTGCATACGGCGCCGGGACCAATGGCGGAGCGTTTTCAAACTGCGTGATTTCCGGAAACGCCGTGATAAAGTGCGGTACGAGACACCGGCAGGGCGGCGGGTGCTATTCTTCCACGCTGACCAACTGCATCGTGACGGACAATTTCGTCTATGACGGACTCGGCATGGGCATCAACGGCGGGAGCGCCTACGGGTGCATCATCTCGAACAACGCAACGACCGGCAGGGCTCCGGCGATACGCTCCACGACGCGCCTCGAGAACTGCGAGATATTCGGCCCGCTAACCTCGCCCAAGCAGATGGTCAACTGCCGGGTGGTGGACTTCACAAACGGCGTGGTGATCGCCGAGGGTGCGAACGTGTACACGAACGGGTGTTTCGCCGGATGTGACTACCTGTGCGAGGGCGAGGCGTACGTCACCAACTGCCTTTTCGCGGGGAACGTCACGAGGTACAGCATCTTCCGTCCGGTGAACACGCAAACGGTGTCCGTGGTGAACTGTACCGTGACGGGCAACACGACGGAGCGCATGTTCTACGATGCGACGCCGAGCAAGAACTATGCGGCGGAGGCGGTGAACTGCATCTTCACTGGCAACAAATGGAACGGAGCCGACCGCAACATGTGGTATGACTCCGCCCACACGAACATCACGCTCCGGAACTGCCTGATTGGTTCCGGACGCGTATCGTACGCGCCTTTGTCCGAGACGGGGACGATCACAAACGACAACCCGAAGTTCGTGAAGGACGGCTCGCGCGACGCCTATGCCCTCAAACGCAACTCGCCTGCCGTTGGCAAGGGGCTTGTTCAGGTCTGGATGGCGGACGCGCTCGACATTCGCGCTGACGAGGCGTTCCCGCGCCTCCGCGATGGCGCGGTGGATATCGGCTGCTACCAGTGCTGGCTCGACCCGATCGGCTTCTCCTTCAGTATACGGTGATTTTGTGGCCAGTGGTTAGTGAAGGGGGCGATTGATTGAGTTTTGGTTGCCCTTGACGGACTGTGATATCGTTTGGCGGTGCTTGAAAATACCGGCATGATAGGGTATAATTAGATGGTTTTTAAGGAATGGTATGGAGGTAAGGGACGTGTCAAAGAGATGCATCGTATTGGCGGCGGTTTGCGCGGCCGCATTGTCCGCGTTGGCGGCGGATCTCCCGTGGATAGACCTTACGGATACGAACCGTCCGCCGGCTGGCGTGTCTTCCGCGACCGCCGCGATGGCCACTTGCGCCGTGAATGCGAGCGAGAGGGACTCGGCGGAGTTTGACCTGAACACGAATCCGCCAGGATTCTGCATGGTTCTGAGATAAGGAGGGCATGGAGATGAGAAGGTGTTTGCTGGCTTGGCTTTTCGCCCTCGTTTCGGCGGCGGCGTTTGCCGATGGCGTGGATCCCGTGGTGTCGGACGTGACGGTGTCGCAGACGGGGCGCGTGATATCCGTTCGCTACAACCTTTCGGGAGCGGACGCGATCGTGACGGCGACGTTCAGGACGAACGGCGTGATCCTAGACTGCGGGCTTCCGTTCCGCCTGGTGGGCGATGTCGCGCGCAAGGTCGAGGTCGGCAGCGAACGGGCGTTCTACTGGGCGCCCGATCTCTCGCAGCCCGAATTCGAGGCAGCGGCTGGCGCGCTCTCCGTGGACGTGAAGGCGTGGAAGCTCTCGATGCCGCCCGCCTATCTCGCGGTTGACCTCACGGTGAAGAGCAACTGCCTGTTCTTCGCCGAGGCCGAATCCGTCCCGGGCAGCGTCACGAACGACCTCTACCGCACCGACTGGATCGTGATGCGCCACATACCGGTATCGTCCACCCAATGGCGCATGGGCTGCGACTCAAGCTACCCGGCGAAAGATGCGAACTGGGAGATACCGCACTACGTGACGATGACAAAGGACTATTACATCGGCATCTTCGAGCTTACACAGGGCCAGTATTTCCGCATCACCGGCGAGCGCCCTTCGAAGTTCCGCGTCACCAGCGGCTATGCGGACGGCGACCTGAAGCCGCTCGAGACCGTGAACTTCCAGACCGTGCGTGGCAGTGAAACGAGTGGATACAATTGGCCGAGAGACGGACATGCGGTCTTGTCCACGTCCTTCATGGGCAAGATTCGCGCCCTTACGGGAATTGAGTTCGACTTCCCCACCGAGGTGCAGTGGGAGTACGCCTGCCGCGCCGGCACCGGTACGTTCTGCTACGCGGGTAACGAATTGACCGATGTCGATGGCATATCGTGGAACTTCCTAAACGCCGCCGATGGATACGAAACCAACCAAACGCACAAGGTGGGCACGAAACTCCCGAATGCGTTCGGTCTCTATGACATGCTCGGGAACGTGTACGAGTTTGCGATCGACTGGTTCACGAACGACCTCACGTCGGTGGAGTTCGCGGTGGACTCCGTGGGGCCGACGAACGGCACGGAGCGCGTGACGCGCGGCGGGAACTGGGGCCAGAACAGGGGCGAACAGCGCAACTGCTACCGCCGGAAATGTCCCGCTGGCAGCGGTTCGCTGAACAACGGCTTCCGCCTCTATTGCCCGTGCCCGGCCCTTGAACTGTGAAAGGAGGGATGAAAGCGATGAAGATCAAGACTGCATTTTTGGCCCTTTCCTCAATCACCGCCGCCTCGCTTCTCGCAGGCGGGCCGGTGATACGCGAAGGTTCGGTATCGGTGACGCAGGACGCGAAACGGTGCGTGAAGATATCATACGCGCTCGACGGCGCTCCGGCGGTGGTGACGGTTGACGTGCTTACGAATGGGGCGTCCATCGGCTCCGCAAACTACACGAACATGGCGGGCGACGTGAATGTGATCGTGCAGCCGGGTGAGAATCACATGGTGACATGGCGCGCAGACAAGTCGTGGCCGCTCAACAAGGTGAAGGCGACGGTGAAAGTGAAGGCGTGGCCTCTCGACGCGCCGCCCGACTACATGGTGGTGTACGACCTCACGCGGGCGGGGTGCGTGCGGTACTACGCTGACGCCGACGGCGTTCCGTTTGGCGTGACGAACGAGATCTATAAGACCGAACAGCTTGTGATGCGGCGCATCCATGCGAACGGGCGCACGTATCGGGAGGGTTCGCCAAGCACGATCTACCGGCAGGTGTCGTTCACGAACGACTACTACATGGGCATCTACTTCCTCACGCAGGGGCAGGTGATGAAGATCGGCGCCGTATCCTCCAATCCCAGCACATATAAGGGCGACAGCTATCCGGACTGGCGGAAGTATCCGGTGGAGACGCTTGCGCCATCCGTCTTGCGCGGCAAGTACGAATGGCCGGTGGGTGGGCACGCCAACGTGACGGCGAACTCCACCATCGGTCTGCTTTCGAGCCGTACCGGAATCACCTTTGACATTCCGACCAACTCAGAGTGGGAGTATGCGATGCGCGCGGGAAGCGACACGCGGTTTTTCTGGGGAAGTTCCGACGACTACGGTGTCTGCACGAACTACATCTGGATGATAGCGAACAATGGTTCGACAATCCATCCTCACGAAGTGGGACTGCTTCTGCCGAACCAGTGGGGGATCTACGACTGCTACGGGATATACTACCAGCACACGCTCGACCGGCAGGTTGCGAATGATAAGCTTCCTTCTGGGAACTACGTGAATCCGGTCGGTCCGGACGCGAGCTATTCCACCCGCTGCACGACGCGTGGCGGCAGGGGGGATTTCGGAACGGCGAGTTGCAATTCCAACTACCGCAGTGGCGTCGCTGCAACGTCAGGGTTTTCCAATAACGGCTTCCGCCTGATGTGCCTCTGCCCCGGCCAGTAGGATGGGTGAATCCACCATACCTTCCCTCCCAAAATTGGGGGAAAGATTTTCTGCCATTTCCGGTGGCGTGAGGTTCGAACCAGAGGTAAAGAAAAATGAACATAAAGAAGACGGTGTTGGCGGCGGCGTTTGCGCTTGTGGCGGTGGCCGAGGCGGGCGCGCCGTTGGAGATTGGCTGGGGAGAGGTGGACATCACGCCGCCGCCCACCAAACGCATCCCGCTATGCGGGCAGTATTATCAGCGGCTGGCGGACGTAAAGGATCCGTACCACAGCCGGCTCAAATTCGTCGCAACGGCGATGAAGAAGGGCGACGAATATGTCCTCATGGGCGGCATGGACAACGTCACCGTCTGGCAGCCGTTCGTCGACCGGGTGCGCGCGCGCGTCCATCAGCTTGTGCCCGAGATCGCGCCCGAACACATCTTCATGGGCTGCATCCACACGCACAGCGCCCCGGCGATACGCCCGAGCGGCACGCCGCGCGCGGAGGAGATGGAGCGCAAGCAGCCGGACGTGTGGGGTCCGAACGAATATTCGGACTTCGCGCTCGAACGGGTGGCCGGCGCGTACGTCGAGGCCTGGAAGGGCCGTAAGCCGGGCGGTGTGCAGCGTGCCTTCGGGCAGGCCCGCGTGGGGCATTGCCGTTTGGCGCTCTATGCGGACGGTTCCACCGAGATGTATGGCGATACGAACCGTCCCGACTTCGTTGGCATGCTGGAAGGCGAAGATGATGGCGTGGAGATGCTCTTCACGGTGGACGAAACCGGAAAGCGGACGGGTCTGCTCCTCAATGTGGCGTGTCCGTCGCAGGTGATGGAGGCGAACTATCAGGTGTCGTCCGACTTCGCCGGCGCCACGCGCGAGAAGCTGAAGAAGGTGTATGGCGACGGGTTTCGCATGATCTACCAGATCGGGGCGGCGGGCTGCCAGAGTCCGCGTGACCTCGTGCGGCGTGGACGCACCGAGCCGGACGGCTGGCACGACGACATGGTGCAGATGCTTTCCGACCGTCTCGTCAAATGCGTGACGGAGGCGAAGGCGGCGCCCGTCCAGCGCGATGTCGTGCTGAAGTATGAATGCCGGCAGGTCTCGGTGCCGATGCGCCGCGTGTCGCCGGAGACGGTGGCCGCCGCGAAGAAGGAGCTGGCGGCGCTTGAGCAGAAGTGGCCCGGCGATTCGGCCTGGCAGGATTTTCTGGCGCAGGTCCATGTGAACGAGAAGAAGGGCGGTCCGGGACCGTACGACTCGAAGCTTCACCCTTACGCGGTGATGGATGTCGATAAGGCGGTGCTGAAGCGTGCGGCCGAGCAGGATTCCGTGAAGGAGTACACGTTCGAGATGCATGTCACGCGTCTCGGCGAGGTTGCGTTCGTGACCTGTCCGTTCGAGCTGTACCTCGCGTACGGGCAGATCATCAAGGCCCGGAGCGCCGCCGTGCAGACGTTCATCGTGGAGAAGTGCGGCAGCGGCGGATACGTGCCGACGTTGGCCTCGGAGAATTCCGTCGGCTACAGCGGCGGCATCAACGTCGGCAAGGTCGGCCATGAAGGCGCCTACCGGTTCTGCGATCTCGCCGTGGACTGCATCAACGGGATGTTCAATGAAAAATAACACAAAGATGGAAGTTTCTCAACAGGCGAGAAATGATCTTTCTAGACGCGGTTTCATCGGAGGCTTCGCGGCACTTGGCGCTTTTGCCGGGTGCAGGTCGGGCTTCTTCGCGGCAGAGGGGGAAAGACCTCTTCTCAGGTTCGGCGTCGTGAGCGATGTGCACGTGCGTTTGGCAGCGGGCGGGAAGGGCCTTGCCGCTGGCTACGACACCGAGACGCTGGAAAAGACGTTCGCCTACTTCCGCGACAGAGGTGCGGACGCCGTGATGATCGCAGGCGACATGGCCGACAAGGGACTGCTCGGCGAACTCAAGACCGTGGCAGATGCCTGGTATCGCGTGTTTCCGGATGACTGTGCGCCTGACGGGCGCAAGGTGGAGCGGCTCTTCGTGTTCGGCAACCATGACTCCTTCGGGCTGAAGAACGGCAGGGCCGTCTTTGCCGACGAGGCGACGCTCCGCCGCGAAGCCATTGAGGCTGATCCGCGGCGCGCATGGGACGTCTGCTTTCACGAGGAATGGAAGCCGTATTTCGTCAAGAACGTAAAGGGGTTCGACTTCTTCTGCTCGCACTGGCAGCCGGGGATATGGTGCAACGGCATCGCAGAGACCGGAAGCGCTGGGTGCGCAGACGCCTTCGGCGCCTCGATGGCGAAGTGCGATCCCTCACGTCCGTTCTTCTACGTGCAGCATTCACATCCCCGCGACACGGTGTACGGCAAATGCGCCTGGGGCGTCGACGACGGAACCGCGACGAAGCTTCTCTCTCGTTTTCCGCAGGCGGTCTCGTTCTCCGGACATTCCCATGAGCCGCTGACCAACGAAAAGTCCATCTGGCGCGGCGCGTTCACGTCTGTTGCCACCGGATCCCTGCGGTATCTTGCCGCCGGGGCGGTTTGGAACTTTGCCCGCACCGCAGGCTACGAAAATGGCCCGTGCAACTACTATCTGCCGGGCGTCAGGCGGGAGGACCGCCCGGACTACATGGCCAAGTACGACGCTCCGAAGATGATGCCGTCCGAGCTTTCACGCCATGACATTCGCGTCGGGCAGCTTGTGAGCGTCTACGACGACCGGATCGTGTTCGAGAAGCGTGAGTTCGTCAGCGGGCTTTCCATTGGCGACGACTGGGTCGTGGAGCGTCCGGCGAAGCCGCGCAGCTTTGCAAGCCGGGCGTCTACGGCTCGTCCCGCCGAGTTCCCCACCGGCGCGAAGCTCAAGGTCGTGCGCACAACGGCGAAGACGCGCGGGTTAAAGAATCCCAAGATCAACATTCCGTCTGCGGCGAAGCCCGCTCTGAGCCTTGCGTTCCCGGCGGCCACGGTCGGCGGACAGGTTGCGGAGTACGAGATCTCCGCCGTCGGCGGCGGAGGGGCGAGGTACGACACGCGAATCTGCGCTATTGGCGGTCTTTATCCAAGGGCACATGGAAACTTTGGCAAGGCCGTGACGGCAATGATTCGTGTTGACGCCCTACCGAGCGGAGCCGAGAAGATAGCCGTCGCGCCTCTCGACTCGTTTGGCAACAGGGGACGTTCGCTTTCCGCTACGATTCCGGCGGTGCTGGACGGGGAGACGCAGGTTGAAAACGCGGAGGGTTTTTGATACATTACGCACACGTAAGAAACTTTTGCCATTTTTGGTGGCGTGATGGTCAAGCAAGAGTCAAAGATAAGGACAAACGAGAAGAGGTCGGTGTTGGCGGCGGTGCTTGCGCTGGCGGCGGGGAGCGTGGCGTCCTGCGCGGCCCTTGCGGCGGTTTCGGGCTGCCCAGACTTCGAGGTGGAGCCGCCGCGCGCGACGGGTGGTCCTGTGGTGCGGGCGGTGGATTTCGGGTTCTCCACGACGGATGATAACAATGCCGCCGCTCTCACGCGTGCGTTCATGCATTGCCGGAAGGTGGGTGCCTCCAAACTTCTGCTTGCCCCCGGAAAGTACTACTGCCGCGCCGAGGCCGGCGTGATGATGGAAGGACTCAAGGATCTCACCGTGGAGGGCGAGGGCGCGGCGTTGATCTTCGACCGGCCGAGCGTGTTCCGCGATGTCGAGTACTGGCGCGTGGAGATCTCGCCCGACTACGGGAACTTTCGCATCCGCGACTGCGAGCGCGTGAAACTGCGCAACTTCTCCGTCGATTGGGACTGGGACCGTGATCCGCTTGCCGCCTTCGTGCGCGTGAGGGCGGTGCATGTCGACAACGTGGCGACGAACGCGTCGTATTTTGATGCGGAGTTTGTGGACTATGACCGCTACCCCGTCTATCCTCGCCCTCTCTCGATCCAGACGATGGCGGACATGGACGAGAACCGCCGGGCGTTCGCGGATCAGGGCGCATGCCGCTACTACGGCACCGAGGAAGGGCACTTCTCCACCAAGTTCGCATGGCTCGCGCCGAACAGGGTGCGGCTCTGGCCGGGCGTCAAGCCGGCGGAGGACCTTCCGATGAACAGTTGGCGGAAGCGCGACTACTCGCTGACCAATCCGGACCGAAATCGTGCGCTTGTGAGGTCCCTCAAGGAGGGGCGGCTCTACCGGCTGGGGCACTACTACGTGGGCAAGAACTGCTTCGACATGCTCTCCAACCGGCATCTCACCTTCGAGGACGTGAACGTCTATTCTTGCCGCGGGGACGCGTTTCATGTGGAAGGGCGGCAGGAATACTGGCAGTACATCCGTGTGAAGGTGCGTCCGCCTGAGGATGTCACGAAGGTGGGCGGCGGACCGAAACTGCGCCCGATGACGACGACGCTCGACGTGATGCACATCGGCCGTTCCTGCGGACATCTGAAGTTGATCGGATTTGAGTGTACGCTGAACCAGGACGACCACGCGAACTTCCACGACCGTTTCTCCGCCGTCCGCAAGGTGGGGCCTCGCCTCGCTGAGATCACGCAGGGGCGCGGCAACGGCTACTTCCAGGCGGCGCCGGGCACGCCGCTCGAATTCCGGAACGCCGATCTGTCGCCGGCGGGGTTCACGGCGCGGGTCGC
>CACZCD010000037.1 GCA_902779565.1 uncultured bacterium
AAGCCCTCCTGCAGCTCCACGCCGCCGGTGAACGTGCTGTTCTTGCGGAGGACGAGATACCCGCCACCCTTCTTGACGATCTTGCCGCTACCGCTCTGCGCAACCGTCACCACGTTCGAATCGCCCACCGCGACCGTCACCTCCCAGTCGCCCGATGCAGTCTCGTCCGTAGTCGTTTCGGTGATTGCGGCGCGTGTGCCGAACGCCGCCGCGAGGCAAAGGACGAACAAACTCTTTTTCATCGTCAAACACCTTTCATTTAACTAACCACCAAACTCCAAACTGGGAACTCTAAACTAACAACTAGCCACTACCTTACAGCAAAGACCGTTCCGTTAAGGTGCTCAAGCATCAGCCGCTTGCCATCGCCGGAGAGCGAGAGACGGTACTTGCCGTTCGGCAACGAGACGCGGCTCTGCCAACCTTCCGGCAGCGAAATGCCGCCTTCGGCCTCCGCCAGCGTCCATCCGCCGATGGGACTGCTGCGCACATGGCGCGACTCCGTCACCGCAAGGGTCGCCGCATCGCCAAACGCCAGCTCACCGTCGCACGTCAGGATACCGCCACCGCCAATGACCGCCGCATCGACCGTCCAGCCGTCCGTCACGGTAAACGCCGGACAGTTCGAGATGGCCGTCACCCCTTCCAGGTTGTCGATGGAAAGCGGCAGACCGTTGATCACGAACGTCGTTCCCGGCTTGGCGCGGACGGTTCCGATCACCGGCTGCGCCCCCCCGATCTCCGCGTCCGGATCGGCGACGACCGTCAGCACGGAACCGTCGCCCGGATCCTCGATCGCCACATAGTCCTCATGGTTCGTGGAGCCGCGCCCGAGCCGGTCAACAGCCACGCCGAAATTATCCTTCCACACGCAGTTGGTGAACACATTGCCCTTGATCGCACCGCCGCCGCTCGACTGCGAGCCGTACATACGGACGTCAAAGAGGTTTGCGCCCGGATGCACCTCCACCGTCTTGAACAGCATGATCTTATCGGCCCAAAACGAAGTATAACCGTTAAACTTCGTTCCGTTGATGCAAATCGTCATGCTCTGGTTCATGCCGTACGCGAACGTCCAGTTCTCGTTCGTCGCGTTGTTGTTCCAGATGTAGCCCACGTACGTATAGGCGTTGCTTTTGGCGAGCGAACTCTCTTGGTACGCCTTGTGCAGGGAAAGCTCCACCGAGTTCGTGTAGGCGATCGAACCAAAGGGACTACCAATATAGTTGCTGAAAACTGGCGTAGAGGCGCTAGTGTGGTTCCCCGAGGCGCCAAAGATCAGTCCCGCCGCCATCTCGTGCGCGGTCTGGGCCATTCGGTAGGTGCCGCCCTCCAGCTCAAGCACGTCGGCGCCTACGAGCGTGTGGTTGTCGAGCGAACCTTCCCCAGTCTTGCGGAGCGAGGCGAACTGGCCGTTGATCATGTTCCGCTCCACGCCCACCACAAGACCCGTTCCGCTGAACTCCGCCGCCGGCAGACGGTATCTCGCGTTCGCGATGTATTGCATCGCCAGCGTTCCGTTCGTCACGGTCAGCCCCGCGCAATCCACTGGCAGCGCACCAGGGTTGTGGAGCGTGACAAGTCCCCGATTTATCACGACAGATCCTTTGAACGCATTGCTCGGGCAGGAGAGGTGGAAGTCGAGGTTCCTCTGCCCGGTGCGCATCGGGAAGCCGCCAGGACCATAGACGTACCCCGCGAAACCGACCGTGCCAAAGGTGTTGTTGAATCCACAATAGAGCGGCAAGTCACGGACGAGGTTCACGGGCCCTATCCAGGTCTGGTACACCACTCCGTCATAGACTCTGTCCGTACCGGTCGGTTGCACGAACTTTACGTCGTCCGCCACCAGCGTCCAGTGCGTGTTGTTCCCCTTGAAGCCACCGTTGAAGTCAAGATAGCTCCCACCCGTAAGCGTGAGGGTGTTCGAGGCGCCGCCCATGTAATTGAGACGTCCACCATTACCGTAGAGACGGTACTCCATGTTACTCGCCACGATGTGCCCCGCCGTCACCGGGGTATGGTTGTGATTGAACGCAGAACCGGTGTCAGGGGCATCGCCGAGAATTGTGAGTGTATGTCCGTTGAGCGTGAACTTCTGCCCGGGATCCGGCGACCACGAGGTCTTCAGCGCCCACCCGTTGCGCGCGTTGCGGATCGTGGCGTCGCCCGTGAGAACGAGATCGAAGCCGAGCGGCCACGTGGTTTCGTTCGAGTTGGGCGAATCCGCGACAAGCGCACCTCGTCCGTCAACGCCGTGACCCTCGATCACGATCATCTTCCGATCGCCGTTCTCCATTGTGGCGCCGCCGGAGGTCGGCTTGCGGTAGATCGTCGCGCCGCTATGGACGAAGGTGGCGTCAGACTCGAGCGCACGGGCCGTCTTTCCTGTTGAGAGGTTCTTGCCGAGCGTGCCGATGCCGTGTGAGTAGAGAATGCCGGCCATCACATGGATGCGCCCTTCCCAGTTCGAGAGTGCGGCGGCGATCTCAAGCGTGCCGGCGCCCGTCTTCACGATCGTGCCGGAGTCCGCCTCAAGAAGATCCGCGTAGGAGATTGTCGCGCCCGCATCCTCCGCGCTCTCGTACTTCGTGATCGTGAACGCCGCCGAGGCGAGCGTGTTTGAGGCGTCCGCCGGTGTGTCAATCACATAGTAAGGGAATTCGTAGATGTACTTGCCGTCCTCGGTATCGAACACGGGTGCGGCGGCGAAGCAATCCACCGCCCCAAACGCCACCGCAAGGCCGATGCCAAACCAGCTCTTTTTCATTGTCACTTCCTTTCTATGAATCAAGCCACCTAACTACCTACCTAACTACCAAACCACCTAACCACCTAACTATCTAACTACCGAATGGCGAAGATCGTGCCGTTGAAGTGCTCGAGCATCAGCCGCTTGCCGTCGCCGGAAAGCGACAGACGGTACTTGCCGCTCGGTAGCGAGACGCGGCTCTGCCAACCTTCCGGCAGCGAAACGCCTCCCTCGGCCTCGGCCATAGTCCAGCCCCCTTCCGGGCTGATCGGCGGCCGAGCAGACTCCGTGAGCGCAATCGTAGCATCCGCGCCGAACGCCAGCTCGCCGTCGCATGTAAGCTTGCCGCCGGCGGCGATCAAAGCCGCATCCACCGTCCACGAGTTCGTCACCGCAAACGCCGGGCAGTTCGATATCGCCGTAACCCCTTCCATGTCGCCCGTGTCAACCTCCGCCGCATCGGTCACGGCAAGCATCGTTCCAGATACGCCGCGTATCGAGTCAAACGAAAGTACGCGCCTCTCGACAGTGTCGGTGGTGGTGACCACGGAGCCATCACCCGGATCGGCGATCTCCATGTAGTCCGCGCAATCCCTGGAATCGCGACCTTGAGGATCCCACGCTATGCCGAATTGGTTCTTCCATGTGCAGTTCGTAAGGACATTACCGTCAACCGGGCCACCGCCCGTACCTTGCGAACCATAAATGCGGAATTCCACGAAATGCGGGCCGGGCGAGACGGAAACAGTCCTGAAAAGGGCCCGCTTATAGGCCGCAAACGAATAGTCCCACATCTTCAGCGACATATCGAAACAGAAGGCCATGCCCTGGTTCTGCGCAAAGGCAAACGTCCAGTTCACAGTTTCGCTTGAGTTATTCCACATCCATCCGGCATACGTAACGCAGTTGCTCTTCGGTATTGACATGCCAGCCTCGTACGCCTTGTGCACCGAAAGGACAGTCGTGTTTGTGTAGATTACTGGCGAATAGGAGGAGTTCCCGACATATCTGTTATTCGCGACACCTGATGCATTTCCCAAATTCCCGGATTCTCCATAGATGAAACCAGCGTTCGGGCAGTATACGGGAAAGTCCAGAGTCACAGTTCCACCTTCAATATCCAACCGCGAAATTGCCGACCGCACCTGTATCGAGAGATTGCCGTTGCCAGACTTCTTCAGCGAAGAAAACCTCGCATCGGTATAGTCTGACGAAAGATTCTCCACAACGCCAGTTCCTGAGAATTCGACAGGCGGAAGACGGAAGGTGTTGAATCCGGATGCAGCCTTGAGAACAAGTGCGCCATTCGTGACCGTAAGCCCAGCGCAATCCTCCGGCAGCGCACCGGGGTTGTGGAGCGTGATCTTGCCGCTGTTGATCCCGACAGGTCCCTTGAACGCGTTGGTCGGGCAGGAGAGGTGGAAGTCAAGGTTCTTCTGCCCATTGTACATCGGGAAGCCGCCGGGTCCATAGACGTAGCCTGCAAAGCCAACTGTAGCAAGGCTATTGAAACTGCAGTAGAGCGGCAAATCGTTCACAAGGTTCACGGGACCTACCCAAACATGGCATGTCGTGCCATCCTGAAATGCACTCAGCCCTGTAGGCTGAACATACTTCATGTCGTCCGCCACGATCGTCCAGTACGTGTTAACACCCTTGAATGCACCATTGAAATCCAAGATGCTCCCACCCGTGAACGTAAGCGTATTCGATGCTCCACCTTGGTAGTACAACTTACCGCCGTTTCCGTACAGCCGGTACTCCATGTTGCTGACCACGATATGCCCGGCCGTTATCGGCGTATGGTTGTGCAGGAACGCCGAACCGGTATTGGGCGCATCGCCGAGCATGGTGAGCGTATGCCCGTTGAGCGTGAACTTCTGACCGGGATCGGGTGACCACGAGGTCTTCATCGCCCAGCCGCTGCGCGCATTGCGGATCGTGGCGTCGCCCGTGAGGACGAGATCGAAACCGAGCGGCCACGTGGTTTCGTTCGAGTTCGGGGAATCCGCGACAAGCGCACCGCGCCCGTCCACGCCCGCACCTTCGATGACGATCATCTTCCGGTCGTTCTCAAGCAAGGCGCCGCCGGCGGTCGGCTTGCGGTAGATCGTGGCGCCGTTGTGCACGAATGTCGCGTCGGTTTCGAGCGCACGCGCGGAGCTGCCCGTTGAAAGGTTCTTGCCGAGCGTGCCGATGCCGTGGGAGTAGAGCGTGCCGGCCATCACGTGGATGCGCCCTTCCCAGTTCGGGAGCGCGGCATTGATCTCGAGCGTGCCGGCACCCGTCTTTACGATCGTGCCGGAGACTGCCGCAAGAAGGTCCGCGTAGGAGATCACCGTACCCTCGTCCTCCGCGTTCTCGTACTTCGTGATCGTGAACGCCGCCGAGGCGAGCGTGTTTGAGGCGTCCGCCGGTGTGTCAATCACATAGTAAGGGAATTCGTAGGTGTACTTGCCGTCCTCGGTATCGAACACGGGTGCGGCGAAGCAAGCCACGACGCAAAGGACCATGACAACCAATGCGATATAGCACCGTTTCATTGCACAAAACTCCTTAAACTGTAAAGCAAAGGTACTATATCATAGGTGTTTCATTTTATCAAGCAATTTCGTACCCACTAACTACTAGCCACTAACCACTAGCCACTAACCACTAGCCACTAACCACTAGCCACTAACCACTAGCCACTAACCACTAGCCACTCAATCACCCATGCCACGGGCGGGGGCGGGCGGGGAGACCGTTCGCGAAGATGTCGTTCGCGACGTTCACATCCTCGACAACCTGATAGTCGTACATCCCGCAGCAGATGAAGTCCGCACCGCCCTTGTACGCCACCGGAAACGCCTCGCGCGGATGCTCGATGCCCGCGCCGAGCACCTTGAACGCGATCCACGGCTCCGGCCGCGTCGCCATGTAGTCGAACACCTCCTGCGGCGGGGTGTCCACAAAACGGTTGTCGTACACGCCGAGGCCGGTTGGCTGGGGCTTCTTCCGGTCCTCGCCAAGATGGGCTGTGGGATAATCGACGCGATGCACGGTCTTCATCCAGAAGTCCGGCAGGCAGTCGTGCTCCACGCAGAACTTCACCGTCGCAAGGCAGTGGCAGCCGATGCCGACGGGGACACCGAGTTTCCGCGATTCGTCGAGGTATTCGCGGAAAAACTTCCAGTCCTTCTTCACGACGGCGGCTTTGTCGGCATGTCCGCCATGGCAATAGACCAGGCTCGCGCCGTTCTCCACGCTGGCGATGGCGCCTTTGATGACGCCTCCCTTGTAGCCGCAGTCGGAGATGAACTTGATCTTCCCGCCTTCCTCACGCCAGTAGCGGTTGATCACGCGCCTCAGGGCAGGGTTCGTGAGGATCGTGTTCACGCCGCACGCCTCGGCGATGCGGAAGTTGCGGAACACCCGCTCGTCCGTGAAATACGCCTTCACGAGCCGGTCATAGAACGACATGTCGCGGCAATGCGCCCAGCCGCCGATCATGTTGCCGCCGAGGATGAGGCGCGAAAGCTCCACCTTGCCGATCTTCGCGTACGCCGTCATCGGATGTCCCAAACCCGCCAGGTCGCGTTTCGGATTGAACGCGCCGATCTCCGGTCCCGTGGTGCGCACCGTATCCTTCGCGCGCATGATCTTGGTGTAGGCCGCCGCGCCGCCAAGGGCGGCGAGCGACGCGCCGCCGAATATCAGGTCTCTTCTGTTGATGGACTTCTTCATCGCAGATCCTCCCCGTCCGGCTTCTCCCGGCGCCGCCACGCCATCACGCAGAAGAGCATGACGATCTCGATCACGTTACGGTCGATGTACATGAAATGGCTTTCGCCCGTATGGCCGAAGTGCGGCGGGTTGAGCACGTACATGAGGGCGAGGTAGATCACGCCGAACACCGCCGCCGGACGCACGAGACGGCCAACCATCAGCAGCGCGCCCGCAAGCAGCAGCCCCCACGCGAGGCACGCATCGATCACACCCATCGCGCACGAATCGCCGATTGCGCGCAGCGTGCCGCCGAACAGCCACCGCGCGCACCGGAAACATCCCACCCACGAATAGTCCCATGTGGAGGTGAGCGCCCACACGCCCAGATAGGCGAGATGCCAGCCGACCGCGAAGCGCACGGCGGCCCTTACGAACCTCTCGCCCCTCTCCAGAAGTCTCAGCGTCCTCTGCACGAGAAGGATCATTTGCGCGCCCCCTTCCCATCTTTCTTCCCATCCTTCGGCTTCGGAGGGCTGACGATGCTGTTCACCGTCTCGACGATGCGATAGTCGAGAAGGTCCAAGGCGACCGCCGCCGCGCCGCCGTCAACCGCGAACTTGTACGCCTTCTCGGGCTTTATCGCGCCGCCCGCAAGTCCGCGTATCGCGACCCACGGCTCCGGGCGCGTCTTCATGTACGCCGCCGCCGCGACGGGATCGACGCACCAGATGTTGTTGCACCGGGTCTTCAGCGTCGCCGCCGGATAGTCGAGGGAATGGTACGCGAGCACCCAGAAGTCGGGGACGATCCCGCTCTCCGCGCAGAACTTCACCGTCGCCACATCCTCCGCGCCCACGCCCGCCGCAAGCCCCGTCGCCTTGAGATCGGCAAAGAACAACCGGAGCGCCGAGTCGTCTCCCTTTCGGGCGAGCGCGTCCGCGACCTCGGGACGCATGTACACGCCCTTTGCGCCAAATTTTGCGGCCTTGACCGCGTCCTTCGCATCCGCGCAGTTGGCGAAGAACTTGAAGTCCCCGCGCACGGCTTTCGCCGCCGAAAGCATAGGCTTGAGAAACGGCGTCTCGGCGAACGCCGCATCGATTCCGCAGTGGAGGCAGTAGCGCACAGTGCGGGGAAGCGTGGCGCCGGAGTTGTAACGGAGCATGAACTCGTCCGTCCAGATGAGATCGCGGGCGTGGGCGTGTCCGGCGATCAAGTCGCCGCCGAGCGCCAGACGCGAAATCTCCACGTCGCCGATCTTCGCCTTCTCCGCGAACGGGGACTTGAGCGCGGCGAGCGCCGTGAACTCGTGCACCTTCACCGTGGCGGAGGTGATGGCTTCGACCTTCTGGAACGCGCCCGCGCGGTACTGCAGGAAGAAGCAGCCGCCGAAAACCGCCAGCGCGAGCGCGCCGGGGAGGAGCGTCCGCACGAAGCCGCGCCAGCACGGAACGCTCGCCACGAGCAGGAGGCCGAGCGCCTCAAGGACATTGCGCTCAAGGACGAAGAAGCGTCCGTCCGCGCCGGAGAACGCCTCCGCGAACGGCTCCGGCGGTTGGCAGCCGTAGAACATCGCCATGAGCGCGATGCCGAAGAGCGCCGCCACGCGTGAGAGGACGCCCGTCAGGAGCGAAAGGCCGATTGCGACCAGCCCTATCATCACGGCCCAGTCGCCCGCCGCGACGATCCACCCCTGCGACGCCATCCACTTGAAGATCGATGCAAGCGGTCCCTGCGACGCGCCAAGGTAGGACGCGCAGCTCCAACCCTCCGACTGCATCAGCTTCCACAGGCCTTCGTAGAGGAAGTGCCAACCGATGACGATGCGGAGGACGGCGACGAACACCGCGTTCCACCCGCGAGATTCTGTCGGATTCCTCATAGCTTATCTCCCGGACGCGACTACCGGCTTAAGTCTTCGCCACCTTGCGCCCGCCCCACGTCCAGTACATTCAAAGCAATCGGGATTATTCTTCAAGACAGATTTTATCGTCTCACGGCTGACACCTGGACATTTGAACTCGATTTCGCGCATGGTGAATGGACGCACCATTGAATTCAATACTGATTCTACCGTCGCCGTCTTCTCTCCCCTTGGCGCTTTAAGGCGAGAGAATCGCTCTTCAAATTGATCGTACAGTTCGTCAAACGTGTAAAGAAGATAATTCACGTAAGGCCAAATGTTATGATTGCCTTCATGCCATGATGCCGAAGATTTCTCAAGCGTCTCGTAGTATCGATCCTTCGACAACTCAATCAAACGTTCCAGACTGACATACCGACCCGCTTCATATCCAAGGCGATACAACATCAAAAGCAGCAAAAGTCTAGAGACCCGTCCGTTCCCATCCCTGAACGGATGAATGCAGAGAAAGTCAAGGTTGAACGCAGCAAGAGCCACAAGCGGAGGAATTCTGCCATCTTCCAAAACAGCCTCGTACCTCTTGATTGTCTCGTTGAGCATTTCCTCTATGCGGAAAGGGGAAACAGCTTTGAATCGGATGCGAGAACTTCCATCCGCATAAGTCTGTATGATATCGCAGTCTTTCTCCCTGAACTTGCCGGAATCCCATATCGAAGGGCGTGAAAGCGCATGAAGCTGACGTATGACCTCCATCGACAACACAAGTTCACCGGAAGATTCATGTATCAATTCAAGTGCCTTGCGGTATCCACGAACTTCCTCTTCGTCACGATCTCGCATGATCCCGTTGCCGAATACGACCGTGCCAATACGCTGCGCATCAACAGTGACACCCTCAATCCGATTGGATGCGACGGCACTCTCAACGACTGCATATTCACGAAGTTTTCTCAACCGTTCTGGCGACTGGCGCGTGTACAACTCTTGGTGACCGCGTTTCTCCGCAATGCTCTGAAGAACCCATGTGACATTAATTGGTATAACATCAAGGGTTGAAAGAATTCTGATAAAACTATTCATAGCGCGTATTATAATATAACTATGCATCCGCCGCAAGAGCAAATACCACTATTCGTACCTCCATTTGGATTTAACACCTCTTCTCACGCATAACCGGCAAGAGCCCCCTCCAAACCTCCAAACTTCTAAACTTCTACCTTATGGTAAAGATCGTGCCGTTGAAATGCTCGAGAATGAGCCGCTTGCCGTCGCCGGAGAGCGAAAGGCGGTACTTGCCGTTCGGGTATTCCACGCGCCCCTGCCAACCTTCCGGCAGCG
Source organism: uncultured bacterium (assembly GCA_902779565.1). Classification (GTDB taxonomy): domain Bacteria; phylum Verrucomicrobiota; class Kiritimatiellia; order RFP12; family UBA1067; genus UBA1731. The sequence goes on from CACZCD010000037.1 coordinate 9,663, forward strand.
TGATGCCGCCGTCGGCTTCGGCAACCGTCCAGCCCCCTTCCGGGCTGTTCCGCACATGGCCGGTCTCCGCCACGGACACAACCGCGTCCGCGCCCAAGAGCAGACTCTCGCGGCACTTCAGCACATCGCCCGCCGCCACCGCGTTCGCGTCCACGGCCAGCCGCTCCATTACGCAAAGGCTGCCGTTCGTAACCGTCGTCGAGCCCTCGACGACCTGCACCTCAAGCGTGAGACCGGGGTTGTTGACGTCAAGCAGCGTTTCGCCGCCGTGCCCCTTCAGATGGCGGATCGGCTTGTGCATGTTCAGGAAGTCGCAGTCGGCCACGTCGTTCGTCGTGCGCGTGAACAGGTATCCGTTTCCGCCCGCCGACACATCCTCCCCGACCAGCACCGGCGCCGTAATCGCCCCGTTCGCCGGCTTCGCGTAGTCGGCGCTGTTGGTGCTCATCAGGCCATCCCGGTTGAACACGCAGCCAAAGTTCCTCGGCCACGTGAAGCGCCCCTCATACGCCGCGCCTGCGGCGTCATTCCACGTGGCATACACCTCCTTCGCGCCTGCCGTGCTAAACTCAGTGTTCGCCACACGCGCGGAAAACGCATGCGGCCCCGGCGTCACCTCCACCACGTTCGTCCTGAGGTAGTACCATACCGTCGTACCGGCCCACTTGGATGAGACATGCACACTGTCGCAGACGATCTGCCCGTCGATCGCGATCGCCCCGCGATGCGCCACGCCAAGCGCGAACGACCACGTCTCGTTCGTGGGCGAACGGTTCCAGATGTAGCCGTCGTAGGAGACGAAGTGGTAGTTGGGCCATTTCGATCCTCCCGTCGTGTTGGCGAGAACCGGCGTCGTCTTCACGAGCGTGGTGTCGAGCGTGTACGTGACTCCCGTCGGGAACAGCCCTTCAAGCTGGAAGTCCTTGTACGCGAGGTTCGAGAGCGTTCCCTCGTCCGTGTTCGTCGGCGCATAGATCACGCGATGCTCCCAAAGCCCCGGCGCGTCGGAATAGAGCGTGCCGTTGAACGTCACGGTATCGAGCGACGGCAGGCGGACGGATCCCTCCACGATCTCCACCGTTCCCGTCACGCTCGTCATCGCGTCGAGCTTCAGTTCGCCCGGACCGCGCTTGACGATAGAGCGCGCCGTTGCGCTGCCCGTGCCGAAGATGGCCGTGTTCGTGAAGCTGCCGCCCGAAGCCGTCACGTCAAGGTCGGGGAGCCGCACGTCGGCGGCGGAAAGCTGGATCGCGCCGTCCTTGTTCGTGAGCACGTTCCAGTTGTCCTCCGGCCATGCCGTCGCGTTGTGGAAGCCCACGCCCGCCCAGTACCGATAGTCGCCCTGGTTTATCGCGATGGTGCCGGTGAAGGTGTTCGCGGAGTTGACGAGCCGCAGCCAGCCTCGCGTCACGTTGAACCAGCCCGGCCCGTACAGAGTTCCGCGTATCGGGAACGGGAACGCGTACTGCGCACCTCCGGACGTGGTCGTGACCGTGGCCTTGCCGAGCAGGTTCACCGGACCGTCCCAGTCGTCGTACGACGTGGACTCCCAATATTTCTGTGCGTTTGCGGAACTTCCGCTGAAGCCGACCGTCGTGTTGTTCTCCAGCACAAGCGTCCAAGGCGAAGAGAAGCTGCTCGCATGGTAGCCGCCGAACTTGGTGCCGCTCTTGAACGTGAGCGTGTTCGAATCGTCGCCGTAGAAATAAAGATGGGTCTGAGGCAGAAACGACCCCTTCTCAAACACGACGTTCCCGTTCCGGAACGTGCCGCCGTTGGTCAGGTAGTTTCCGGAAGACATCGAGATCGTGAGCGTGTGGCCGTTGAGGCGGTGCTCCCCGTCGCAGCCGAAGTCATTCTCCCAGCCCCTGAACAAGGCATCCCCTTCGAACTCGAGGTTCCCGAGGAAAGCCTTGCGCATGGAGTTGTCGCCGCAGTGCGAGGCGTTGAAGATCACGCCGAGGTCGTTGACGCCACGCCCGGAAAGGTAGATCGTGTTGTTGATGGCCATCGCCTGCGAATGCATCGTGTGGGCGAAGAGGCCGAGGGAAGCGCCGTTCGCGATCCGCACCGCGCCGGCGGTCGAGTTCTTCGGACCAAGCTCGCCGGACCAATCGACCAGTACCGCGCCTTCGTCGATCCAGATCTCGCCAAGCCACGTGACCATGTTCGTGGAGCTTACGAGGAAACCGCGCCCGAGCTTCTGGAACGTGCCGGTGGTGAGCGCGCCCTCGGCCTCGGCGAGCGACACGAACGAAACCTGCTGCGTTGCGCCGCCCTCCTCGGCGACCACATCCACTGTTGAGTTATACAGATAGTTCGTGGTTCCCTCCTCCACCGTCACGGTGTAGAGCGGATACACGACCTCACGCGCGGCCGGCTCATCCGCCGCCGCCCCCAACGCAAACACCGCCACCGCGAAACAGATGCCACACATGCTCTTTTTCATTATCATTTCCTTTCTATGAATCACCTCTCTAAACTTCCAAACTCTACACGCTCTACACGTTCTACACGGCTAAACCGCCAAACCACTAAACCTCCAAACTTTACTGAATGCAGAACTTGAAGCCGATCGGGTCGAGCCAGCACTGGTAGCAGCCGAGATCGACCAGACCATCCCTGAGGCGCGGGAACGCGGGATCGCGCCGGAAGTCTGTGGCGTCAGCCATCCAGTCCTGCACCTCCCCCTTCTCGCGCGCCGGGGACGAACGCCTGAGCGAATAGGGATGCTCCACGTTCTTTGAATCGAACTTCATGTCGGAGAACTGGTAGATGTTGGACTGGAATGCGGGCGTCTTGTTCTTCGTCCCAGAATAGACCGGCTTGTCGAAGGCGCAGCAGTTGAGCGTGACGTTGGTGTGATTCGCCGCACGCCCTTCGAAGTAAGTGCTCAACGCCGAGCCGTCAACCTTCTTGTTCCCGGCGAAGATGCAGTTTGCGATCGTTAAGCCGTTGGAGGTGAAGTCGCTGCCGTAATAGGTGACACAGTTGTCCACGAACGTGCAGTTCACCGCGGCACTCTTGCTTGGGCCGGAGGAGCAGAAGAGCCGCCCTGCCGTGTTGTTCGCGACGAGACAGTTTGTCAGGGAGTTGCCTGCATAAAGGAGATTGAGGCTGGTCGTCGAGGTCGTAAACGTACCGTTCGTATGCGGATTGTCCGCCGCCGTCAACGTCCATGTCCCGGTAAACCCAATGAACTTGCAGCGATTGGCGAACTTGACCGAATTGCAGAACTCGTTGTACACAACACAATCCACCAAGCCGCCGGTCAGTTGCCGCAAGGGGAATCCCTGTGCGGAGGTAGTCACGTTGTTGGAGATCACGCACCTGACGGCCTTGCCGCTGTTCAGTCCTGACCCCAGACCGGCAGAATAGTTGTTCGCCACAAGGCAATCGTACAGCGAGGTATTGTACGCGCCACCGCCCTGCATGTTTGGCTTATCGGGACATGGCAGAACAGCGTTCCCGATGATCATGCTGTCATAGACGGAGCCACTGCGAACCCCCGCCCCGTAGCGGCTCGTCGTCCCTTCATTGTTGAACCTTGCAAGCGAATTGCCGTAGATCACGCATTTGTTGGAGATGACCGAGCCGTACATACCGCCGCCTTGATAGTCGGCGTCGTTCAGCTCGATCCGGCCGCCACGGATGGTTCCCTCGTACGCTCCCCCGCCGTTTGCCGCCCGGTTCCCGGTGAGTAGGCTTTCAACGGTCGTTCCACCATACACGCCGCCACCGTTGCCTGTGGCCTGGTTGTTGGTGATGATGCAGTTATACGCCGTGCAGGAGTACAGACCACCACCATATTGCGCGCAGTTCCCAGTGATGAGGCAATCCCGCCATGTTCCCTGATATCCGGCGCCCCCCTTCAATGTTTTGTTGCTGCAGCATGTTACGATGAGGTTGGTCATGTGCGATCCCGATCCGCCCGCATACACGCCCCGCGTCCCGTTGGAGATCGTCAGATGCTGCACGCCGCCCGAGTAAATGCCAAAGACCGGCCTCGTTCCGTCGCCGAACACCAGTACGTCGTTGCGGTTGCCCGTCGCACCTTTGAACACGATGTTGGTCGCCCCAAGATGTGCATCGCCGAGGCCGGGGTGCGTGCGACCGCTCACATCGTAGGTTCCCGCGTTGAGGGTGATGTAGTTCATCGACGGGCCGTTGCTCAATTCGGCGAGGGCGGCGTAAAGCTCGTCCACGTTGCTCACGGTGCGCGTCGCGCCGCTGGCCAACCCAAACGCAAACGCCGCCACGACAACGGCCGCAACACAATACCTTTTCATTGGCATACACCTCCTTAAAATGCAAGAACGCTTGTACTATATCATACGTACTGCATTTGTCAAGCGGTTTGCGCACCACCAACCACCGCCTCCCGCTAACACATCATACTCCCCCGGCCTCCGGCCACCCCTCTATCTTAGAGGGGGAGCTGTTATCCCGCAACTCTCACAGACAACTGCCAAAACTATCCCCCGAAACAAGTGCGGCCGCCCCTCATTAACTCTCCCCCTACATAGGGGGAGTGCCCCAGCGGGGCGAGGGGGTACACTAACGACTAGCGACTACCAACTAGCAACCAGCGACTAAGCACTAACGACTAGCGAATGGTAAAGAGCGTTCCGTTGAAGTGCTCAAGCATCATCCGCTTTCCGTCTTCCGAAAGCGACAGCCGGTACTTGCCGTTCGGCAACGTCACGCGCGACTGCCAACCCTCTTCCAGCGTAATGCCGCCATCCGCCTCGATCATCGCCCAGCCCCCTTCAGGACTGTTCCGCACATGGCCGGTCTCCTGCACGGCCACCACCGCATCCGCGCCCAGCAGCAGCCGGTCATAGCACTTCAGCATGTCGCCGGACGCAACATCGCCCGCGTCCACCGTCCAGCTCTCCAGAACGCGCAGATGTCCGTTCGTCACCGTCGTCACGCCCTCCAAAGTCTTGACATTGACCGTCAGGCCGGGGTTGTTGATGTCGAAGACACTCCCCGCGTGCCCCTTCAGGTGCAGGATCTCGTCGTTCCAGACGCGCACGTTGGAGAAATCGCAGTCCTCGACATTGTTCGTGGAGCGCATGAACAGATAGCCGTCGCCGCCAAGGAGCGCATCAGCACTGACCACCGTCGTCGCCGACAGCGTGCCGTTGAGCGGTTTCGCGTAGTCGGCGCTGTTCGTGCTCATCAGGCCTTCACGGTTAAACACGCAGCCGAAGTTGTTCGGCCAGGTCAGCGAATAGCCATACGATGTGGTTCCAGTTGTATAGCTCACACCTGCGGCGTCATTCCAAGTGTCATGCACCGGCTTCGCCCCCGCTGTACTGAACGAGGTGTTGGCGACGCGCACCGAAAACGCATGGGGGCCTGGCGCAACCTCCACAACGTTCGTCCGCAAGTAGTACCACACCGTTGTGGTGGCATAGTTGCTCTTGTGAATGCTCTCGCAGATGACGTTGCCATCAATCGCGATGGCGCCGCGATGGGCCACGCCCAGCGCAAACGCCCATGTCTCGTTCGTGGGCGAGCGGTTCCAGATGTACCCGTCGTAGGAGACGAAACGGTATTTGGGCCAACTTGAGGAACCACCCGTCGTATTGGCGAGGACAGGCGTCGATTTCACAGTCGTCTCGTCGTAAGATGTCGAAACACCCGACGGGAAGATGCCCTGCTTCTGGAAGTTCTTGTAGGCGGTCGAATCGAGGGATCCCGTATCACCTTCAACCGGCGCATAGGTGACACGCCGCTCCCAAAGCCCCGGCACATCCGAATAGAGCGCATCGGGAAGTATGTCCACCGTCGGCAGACGAAGCGTACCTTCCACTAGTTCCGTCATGCCCGTCACGGCGGTCATGGCGTTGAGCGCAAGCAAGCCCGGACCGCGCTTCACAAGCGAACGCGCCGTGCCGCTACCCGTGCCGAAGATGAACGAGTTCGTGAAGTTGCCGCCGCTTGCGGTCACGTCAAGATCGGGGAGCCGCACATTGTCGGCGGAAAGCTGGATCGCGCCGTTCACGTTCGTGAGCACCGTCCAGTTGTCCTGCGGCCACGCCGTCGCGTTGTGGAAGCCCACGCCCGCCCAGTATCGCCTGTCGCCCTGATTGATGGAGATTGGTCCGGTGAAGCAGTTCGCCGAATTGGAGAGCCGAAGCCAGCCCTTCGTCACGTTGAACCAGCCAGGCCCGTACAGCATTCCGCGTATCGGGAACGGGACAGCGTACTGCGCACCGCTGGATGCCGTCGTGACCGTGGTCTTGCCGAGCAGGTTCACAGGACCTTCCCAGTCGTCGTAGGAGGTGGACTCCCAGTAGTTCTTGGGAGCGGTACCATCCGTATCTGCGCTAAAGCCAACGGTCGTGCCGTCCTCCAGGACCAGCGTCCAAGGCGTGGTGAGGTTGTTTGCGTGATATCCGCCAAATTTGGTTCCGCTCTTGAAGGTGAGGGTATTCGTATCGCCACCGTAGAAGGTGAGGCCGCTCTGCGGATAGAGAGACCCCTTCTCAATCACAAGATTGCCGTTCCTGAACTTACCGCCATTGGTCAGATAGTTCCCGGAGGACATCGAAATCGTGAGCGTGTGCCCGTTGAGGCGGTGCTCACCGTCGCAGCCGAAATCCAACATCCAACCCCGGAAGAGCGCATCGCCCTCGAACTCAAGCGTCCCGAGGAATGCCCTGCGCATATAGTTGCCGCCGCAATTCGCCGCATTGAAGATCACGCCCAGGTCGTCGATGCCCCGGCCAGAAAGATAAATCGTGTTGTAGATGGCCATCGACTGCGATTTCATCGTATGGGCGACAAGGCCGATGGAGGCACCGTTCGCGATCCTCACCGCGTTCGCCGTGGAATTCTTTGGCCCCAGCTCACCCGACCAGTCGAGCAGGATGGAGCCCTCGTTGATCAAGATCTCGCCAAGCCACGTGACCATGTTCGTGGAGCTTACGAGGAAGCCGCGCCCCTGCTTGACGAAGGTGCCGTTCGTGAGCGCGCCTTCCGTCTCGGTGAGCGACGCGAACGAGACCTGCTGCGTTGCGCCGCCATACTCGGCGACGACATCCACCATCGCTTGGTCCAGATAGTTCGTCGTCCCCTCCTCGACCGTGACGATGTAGCGCGGAAAGACGTTGGACGTGTCGAGCGGATTGACATTTAACGCAGAGGATACCGCCACGACCGTTCCGTCCTGCTTCGTGAGGATTGCGCGGCAGCAGATCCGGTTGGCCACCCGCGCAGCCTCCGGCGCCGCAAACGTGCTGGAGGTTCCGTCGTCCGCGATATCCGCGATCTTGTCGTTGTTCGGCCAGGATGCGACGTCCAGCCCGTAATCGACACCCGTCGTATCCCAAAGGAGCCGCAGCACGTGCGAATCGCCCGTCTGCCCCGCCGTGTACGTGACCTGGAGGTTGGCTTCGGGAAGTGCGGATACGCCCGACAGCAGCCGATCCGCCACATCCGTGAACCGCGCGACGTCGATCGCATGGTTGGCGGCGATCTGCTCCGGCGTGAGTTCCGTGCTGTACAGGCGTATGGCATAAACCTCGCCGTACCACGCGTAGCTGGTACCGGCAACGGCCCGGTCGCCAAGCATGATCTTGCCGTCGCCCGCTCCCCAGCCGTTTTTGAGAGTACCGTCACTCACCGCAGTTCCGTCACGGTACGTGGCGGCCACGGCTAAGTTTTCGTCGTAGGTGGCGGCCATGGAACGCAAGGCCGTCGCGTCGAAGGTCCATGCGACATACTTAGTGGTCACGCTGCCGTCGAAGTACCCCTTCGTCCCGCTGCTGTCGAAGAGGACGAACTGCGAGGTCCTGCCGCTGTTGAAGAGAATGCGGCCGCTGGCCGACGTCATCTTGTAGAATACCTCAATCGTCCGGTAGGCGGGCGCGGCGCTAGCACCTTGGGCCGTTCCCTTGTTGACCCTGGCACCCAGCCCTTGCCGGAGAGCAGGGAGAGATCGCAATTCCCCACGAGATCCTTCCATACGCCAGAATCCGGCAGATGAAGGCCTACACCGGCGTTGTCGATGCCGTCCCACTGCGCGACAAGCCCATCCTGAAGGTATCCTTCGCTCGTGTACGTGTCGCCGAAAGACGGTAACACAACACCGACCGCCGCCGCAAGGCAGAAACCCAACATCTTCATTTTCATTGTCATTCCCTTTCTATATCTCAAAACTCGAAACTCCAAACTTCAAACTCTAAACTCTAAACTGGAAACTCTAAACTAACCACTAACCACCAGCCACTAACCACTAACTACCGCATAATGATGGTTGTTCCTGCGCACCAGGTGAACGTGAGGATGTCGTTGCCGGCGGCGTCCTTCGCCTTCGCGAGGCGCCAGCGCGAACCTGCCAAGTTAGGTGCCGTCCAGGTCGGCATCCCGTCGATGCCGCCGGTCGCCGTGGCGAGCACCTTCTCGGGCTTGCGCGGCAGCTGGCTGAGATTCTCCCACAGAAGCGCCGTGCCGGCCTTGAACTTCAGTTCGCCGTACACCTTCAGTCCGCCGCCTGCGACGTCCTCCGGACGGAGCTTCCAGGATTCCGTGACGGTCAAGCCACCGTTCGTGACTGTGGTCGCGCCCTCGAAGCGCGCCGTGTACAGCGGCACCTCGTTCCCTTCGCCGAGATCGAGCAGCGTCCCGTCATGGCACACCACGTTTGGCGTAACGCGACGCCCCATTCTCGCCGCCTCCAGCTCGTCCGCGCTGAAATCCCCCACGTCGCGCGTATCGCGCGTGAACCAGTAGCCGTCGCCACCCGGATTCCATGTCGAAGCACCGGTATCCTCCATGAACACGAAATCGTCGCTGTTCGTGCTCGTGTTGCTCGTCCGGCTCACGGCGATCCCCATGTTCAGCACTTTCCAGTCCTTGTTCCTCGGGCTGCCTATCGAGCCAGGATGGACATACGCACGCGGATTCACCTTCAGGAGGAACGAGTGCGGTCCAGGTTCCATCGTCTTGTTGTAAAAGGTCACCAATCCGTTGTCGTCGGTGGCCAATATCTTCGTTCCATCCACCCAGAGCCGTGAATAGCCGCTTACGCCTAGGGCGAAGCGCCACGTCTCGTTCGTCGCGGACCTGTTCCACACATAGCCGCCCCACGAAACCGAATTGTACTGTACCCATGGCGGATACGTCGGAAACTTCATCCAGTCACAGCAGGTGACCACATCGTTCGAGGAATAGGCCTTGATGTTCATGTAGTCGGAAGCGGCCGTATCCTCCTGCGACACGACAGCCTTCCACAGCCCTCCCTCAAGCGAATAGAACTGCGATGCCGCCGTCATAGGAGCCATGCGCAATGCACCGCGAGCCAACTCAAGCCGGCCCGTCACGGACATCGGCGTTTCGATGTTGAGCTCGCCGTCGCCTGTCTTCAGCAGCGACGAGTACATGCTGGCGCCGTTGCCGCCATCGAACGTGTAGTTTGTGCCGGCAGAGACGTATGCGGTGATGGGCGGCAGCTGGTAGGCTTCATCGGTCGCGAGCCGCAGCACGGCGTTGGAGAGCGACACGCCCGCGCCGGCGGCATTCAGCGCCTTTGGCTTGTACAGCCCAAGGCCGGCATCGCGCGCCGCGTAGGAGCCAATCTTCTGCAAGATGTTTATATTCCCGAGATAGTCCGGGCTTTCCGCAAGCAGCTGAAGCCATCCGGAGCCTACGTTGACCGGACCTTTCCCCGAAAGCGGTCCCTTGAGCACAAGCCCCTTGTGCAGCGCATTCCCGACGATCCGCACCGAGCCGTTGGCTACGAGCGGACCCGCCCACTGCCCAGCTCCATCACTCTCCGTATGCCCGTAATCGCTGAAGGCACCATCGTTTTTTCCGCCGATGGAGAAAAGTGATCCTTCCTCCATGATGAGCGTCCACGGAATGTTAAGCCAGGAGTTGTAGTAGATGATTTGCGCGCTATTGGTGAGGGTGAGCGTGTTCTCCGCGCCATACTGCCAGCCGGAAGACCACGACGACTGCGGGTTGATAGACATTCCGTCCACGATTATGTGCCCATCGATGAACCGCGAGGAGCCCGGGCAGAAGTTCCACCACTTTTTCCCGAGTCCATGCCTCACCGTAAGCGTGTGCCCGTTCATGTACACGGTACGCTTGTCAATGATGTCAAAGCGGGCTGTCGAATCGCCGCTGATGAGCGCATCGCCTTCAAGCGTCCAGTCGCCGTTGAAGCAGTATTGCTCGTTGATCCCGAGACAATTGGCGATTGCGCCGTAGTTGTCAACGCCGGTGCCCTGGAAATGGAAGTGGTTGTAAACTCGCAGCCCCTGCGTACTGCCGCCTCCAAGGCATGTCGCCGATGTGGCGGCAAGTGCGAAGGATGCCCCGTTCGAGACGACAACCGTCGGCGCGGTCTCACGCACCATAGGCCCGGTCATCAGGTTGGTGTTCACCATGAACGCACCCGCCTCGATGCGGATCTCGCCCGTGAACGCCGCCATCTTCGTGGAGGACATCATCCAGCCGCTCCCTCGCTTGCGGAAGATCGCAGGCCCGCCCGCGAAATCCTCCCACACCTCGGCGAACGGCTTCGTCACCGTAGCCTCCCCTTCCTTCTCCACAACCACATCGAGCGTCTCCAGGCTCACTGGCGCCGAGTACGTGCCGCTATCCACGGTCACGGTGTAGTACGTGTTCGTCTCGGCCGCATACGCAGCCAAGCCAAGCGTCACGGCCGCAAGACCAACGGAAAATGCGTTCTTTTTCATGGACCTTTCCTCTTTTGAGAATGCAATCGTTCCTTATGTCGGCGCATTGTACCAAAAACGCAATTCCCGGTCAAACCGACGCACCACAACCGGCGACAGGAACGCCATATCGCGAAGCGATTGCGAACCCGGTGCGAACGTCCGACCCCAAACTCTAAACTGGAGGAAACTCTAGACTAGCCACTATCTACCGCATGATGATCGTGGTGCCGGCGGCCCAGGTGAACATGAGGATATCGTTGCCGTCGGCGTCCTTCGCCTTCGCAAGATGCCAGCGTGCATAGTTCGGATTCGCGGGCGCCCACGTCGGCAGGCCTTCGATACCCTCCGTCGCGCGGGCGATTACATACTCGCGGGAACGCGGCAAAAGCGAAAGATTCTCCCCTTCAAGCACCACACCCGCATCGAACTTCAGCTTGCCGCACACCGTAAGCGTACCGTCCGCCGGCGTGAGATATTCCGGCCTGAGCCGCCACGTCTCCTTGATGCGGAAGTTGCCGTTCGTGACGGTGGTCACGCCCTCGAACGCATCCAGCACGAACGGGAACATGTTCCCTTCGCCGAGATCGACCGTGGTGCCGGCGTGCGCGACGAAGTTCGAGAACATCTGCTGTCCGCGCGCCGTGAGCGCAAAGAGCGCCTCCCGGTCGTATTCCTCCAGCGGCTTGTTATCGCGCGTGAACAGGAACCCGTCGCCGCCCGCGGTCGAGCTCCCGGCGGCGCCCGAACTGTTGTTCTCGCCGAACACGTAATCCACGACGTTTGACGTGCCGCGCCCGAGCCGGTCGATCGCAAACCCCATATTGCTCGCCCAGTTGGGATATTTAACCCAGATGTCCGTGTTTTTTATTTTATATCCGTTCGCCAGAGTGGTCGCGGAAAGGGATCCGGCGATCCTATAGCCGCGCGGATTTGCCTTCAGCACAAACGTATGCGCCCCCGGCGAAATGGACTTTGTCAGGAAATTCATTCCGCCATTGTTGTCAATGCCAAGAGTCGGTGAGGTGGAAGTCATGTCGTCGATCCAGAACCGCGCGTAGCCGCCAAAGTTCAGGGCGAACGTCCACATCTCGTTCGTCTCAGACCGGTTCCAGATATAGACAGACCATGTGGCGGTGAGATAGTCCTCCCACGGCGGATAGGTGTGTACGCGGAAGAGATCGGCACCACGCGTAACCTCGTTGGTGTAGGTCGGCGTGGGTCTGTTCATATACGCGGCCATTGCGCTGTTGGCTTGCGAGGTGGTAGTGGCGTTGACAATGCCGTTCGTGGCGAGCGTGCCCTGCCACAGTCCCGGCGCGGTGGAACACTGGATCGCCGGCGGGAAGCGCAGCGTGCCGCCCGCAAGCTCAAGCTTGCCGGTGACCGAAACGGGCGAGACGAGATCGAACGTGCCCGGGCCTGTCTTCTTCAGCGAGGCGCACCGCACGTTGCCGCCGCCCGAGAACGCATAGTTCGTCCCCTCCCGCACATACGCCTCTACGGGCGGCAGGGTGTATGCGTCGTCCGACATCAGCCGCAGCTCGGCGTTGGTGAGCGTCACGCCCGCCGCCGCCGGATCGTACGCGCCCGGCGTGTACAGCGCAAGACCGGACCGGAACGTCTTGGTGGCGCTGATGCTCGAATCAAAATCGGTCACGTGGATGCTGCCCAGATAGTCGGGGTTTGGCGTGACGAGGTTCAGCCAGCAGGTGATCACCTTCAGCGGTCCCGTCCCGTAAATGCCGCCCCACGGCACAAGCCCTTTCTGGTCCGCCGAACCGTAGATCCGTACGTTATTGCCCACCATGATCGGCCCATACCAGTGGTTCCACCTGTTCGTGTAGCCGACATCGCAGCGGTTGCCGGCAGAGCCGCCTGTATCGAAACCGGTATTGTCCTTCAGGTCAAGCTTCCACGGGATCTTCAGGTCCGTGTTGTAGAAGCTCAAGTGCCCCCAGTTCGTCACGGTCAGCACGTTGTTCTCGTCGCCGATCCAGGAATCGAGCTTGGTGGAGCTGGCGTTGCCACCCTGCGGCTTGATGTAGGAGTTGTCCACGATTATCTGCCCGTCGATGAACCTCGCCGACCCCGGGCAGAACGTCCACCGGTTGCTCTGGCTGATGCCCTTGCGTATGGTGATCGTGTGCCCGTTCATGTAAACGGTGGGGCCGCCGGTCAGGTCGTAGCGTGACACCGACCGTCCGCAGAGAAGCGTGTCGCCATCCAGCGTCCAGTCGCCACGGAAGAGGTACATCTGGTTGTTGCCGAGCAGGTTCGCGATCGCGCCGTGGTTGTCCACGCCTGTGCCCTGGATGTGGAAATGGTTGCAGAGATGGAGGCCTTCGTCGGTGGCGTTCTTGTTGGGCGCAGGACACGTCGCATCCGTCGTGGCGAGCGCGAAGGAGGCTCCGTTGGAGACCACCACCGTCGGCGCGGTCGAGAGATTGAGCGGACCCGTCATCAGGTTGGTGTTCACCATGAATGCGCCCGCCTCGATGCGGATTTCGCCCGTGAACGCCGCCATCTTCGTGGAGGACATCATCCAGCCGCTCCCTCGCTTGCGGAAGATCGCCGGGCCGTCCGCGAAATTCTCCCACACCTCGGCGAAGCTCTTGGTCACGGCCGCCTCCCCATCCTTCTCCACGGTCACATCCAGCGTTTCCAGCGAAACGGGCGCGGAATAGGTGCCGCCATCCACAGTCACGGTATAATATGTGTTCGTCTCAACGGCAAACACGCCAAACGCCGATACGAGGCAGAAGGTAAATATTATCGTTCGCATTGTCACATTCCTTTCTATG
>CACZCD010000038.1 GCA_902779565.1 uncultured bacterium
TCACAACCTTCTTCTCGGTGCGCGGCTTCACGTGCAGCACGAACCAGCCACGGCGCGCCGCCGTCGGCCCCTTGCCGTCGATTGGGAATGTGGGAACGCCCGAAGCCATTGAAAGTTCACCTTGGAGATGGTGGGTGATACTGGACTCGAACCAGTGACCCCTACCGTGTGAAGGTAGTGCTCTAACCAACTGAGCTAATCACCCAATGGAGGTGGGAAGCGGAGTTGAACCGCTGTAGACGGATTTGCAGTCCGTAACCTAACCGCTCGGCCATCCCACCTTCAGACGACGCGAACGCCGCCTTATTTCTTCTTCGCCGCGAGAAGCTTTTCATGCGCACGCTTGTTGCGCGCCGCACGGCGGGCTCTCTTGGCTCTTGTTCTAAGCTGTTGTCCCATAGGCCGCGTAATATATCAAATCGGCCCTTCGGATGCAAGCGGAAAGTGGCAAAATCCCAAAAAAAGTTCGCGCCGGCGGCGGACCGCCTCAGGCGAAGAACGTCTCCGGCACGAAGCAGGAGGCCAGCACATGCCCCTTCATGAGCGTGGTCTTCACGCGCACCGGACGCCCCTTGAACGCCTTGAACGCCTCCAACCACTGCCCGCCGAGCGCGATCGCGATGTCGCCGGTCGCCGTATCGAAGGACTCCGCCACGAGTTCGCGCGGACTGTAGCGGATGCCCGTGCCCAGCGCCTTCGAAACCGCCTCCTTCGCGCACCAGAAGCGGATGAGCGTGGAGGGCGCATCGGAACTCTCGGCGGCCAGCTCAAGCTCCTCCCGCGCGAACACGCCGTTCGTGAACTCTTCGGAGAGATCACGTGAGGCGCGCTCCACATCCACGCCCACGCGGGCGTTGGCGGCTACGATGGCCACCACGAAGTCGCGCGTGTGCGAGATCGCAAGATCGAGCTTCACGCGGATGTTGTCGGACCACGCACCGATCGCATGCGGCTTCCCCTGGTCGTCCGCCCAGATCTGGATGTCCGCCGAACTCCACCGCGCCTGATAGCTCTCCTTCAGGAACCGCCGCACGGACTCCTTCGCGACGATGCGCCCGAACAGCCACTCCGTCCGACGCTGCACCGTCCCCGCCATCTCCCGGAACGCACGCCGCTCGCTCTTCCCCAGAACGATGTGCGACATCGTCTTCAGCCAAAGCGCGGCGTTGCGCTCAAAGATCACATAGGGAATATCGGAGGCCCACGCCGAAGCGATGGTGGTGGCCGGCTCGCCCAGAGACTCCGCCGCCAGCGACTGGGTGAGATAGGATTCCGACGGCGACAGTACCAATCGGCAATACTCCACCGGCACGCGCTCCGTCAGTTCCTCGTAGCCATCAAGCGAAAGGAGCAGCGCGCCGTTCCCGTCCGAGACGCGGATATCGGCAATCTGCGAGTTGACGGTGCCGTCCTGGATGCGCAGATAGCACTTGAGACGCGCCCCCTCCCGGAACGACGCCACATGCAGCGCCAGATGCCGCAGCCGGAACGCCAGCGAAAACGTCCCTTCAAACCGCGCATGGCTTCGCCAAAGCGCAAACCCGTCCGCGACAACCGACAGGAGCCGCGGATCGATCTCCCATTGCGGCAGGCGCGTGTAGGAGACCGCATCCGCCAGACGCGGCACCTCCACCTCGTAGTCGAGCCCTCCCTCGCTCCAGAGGTCGGCCCTTCGAATGCACTGAAGCCCCCGGCCCGAATCCAGCCGCTCCGGATAGATCTCGTTGTCCGTCCAGTGGACGCTGCGCGGGTTCTTGAGTTCCTCGGGCACGAACGCCTCGCGCGCCGGCACCTCATCCACAAACGTGAAGAGCACCGAACAGATGGGCGCCGTGACGGCGGCATCGGGATGATCCTCCCGGATCGAAGCCTTCACCACCGCGTGCGATGGATCGTCGGAGGGAACGCGTTCAGCGCGCACGAAGATCCGGAGCTTATCCTCCAGGAAGGCGGCCGTGCTGCTCGACTGCAGATCGTCTATGGCGACAAGCCGCCGGCTCGGCACCAGCCGGGCAGCCAGCTCCGCCATGATCTCGGCGGCGGCGAACAGCGAAAGCGGCGTGAAACCGCGCAGCTTCTGGTCGGTGTAGGAGATCTGCGAGGTTCCAATCGCGAAATCGGCGAAGAGCGGATCGTCGTCGATCGAGAAGGTCTTCGCGATCTCCATGAACTCGCCCGGACGCTCCTGCTGCGTCTCAGCATCCGAGATGAGCGGAAAGCGCGCGCCGAAGTCGAGCTGGCGCTGGCGGCGCTCGCGCGCGGCGGCGGCGGCGGCGCGGGCCTTCGCGCGCGATCCGGGCAACGCCGGACCCGCCGAGGCGCGATCCCCCGCAAAGATCGGCGAGTCCGTCGCCAGCTTCATCTGCGGGAGCTGACGCGAAAGGCGCATCACGGAATCGGCCTTGACCTCGATCGAAAGCGGCGAGGCGAAATCGAGGAGACGCGCCCGCCGTCCCTTGAACAGCGGCGCGGGATCCACCGGCACGCCGCTCGCCGCGAGCTGGGCGAGCGCGTGCTGGAACTGGACAAGACCCTGCCGGTGGATCGTGTTGGACGAAATGGTGTTGAACTCGCTGCCGCGGAGCGCCTCGCGCACGACCGAGGAAAGCACGCTGCGCGGCCCCACCTCCACAAACGTGCGATAGCCGTCATCGTACATCCGGCGGATGGTCTCGTCGAAGCGGATCGGCTCCGTCCAGATCAGCGCGGCCTCGTCGCGCGCATGGCGCGGCTTCACCGAAAGCGGGGCGGCGGCCACGCACGAATAGACCGGGACAACCGCCGTCTTCTTCACCCATGACTTCGCGAACTTTCGGAAATCGGACTTGAACTTTCCGAGCCACTCGAGATCGAGCGACATGCCCGACGGCGCCGGCATCCCGGCGACGGTCTTGCGCGAGAGCAGATACATGTCCTTCAGGAACGCCAGACGGTCCGGCCGCGGGAATGCGCCGAACGTGCCGGAAAGCGCCAACGCACTCAGGTCGCCGCCGGAGAACCCCACAAGCCCCTCCGGTTTCACGCCGCAGGCGGCGAAGAGACGGGCCAGCGCGAGCGACGCAGAATAGACCGACACGAGCGCTTCCGCATAGCCGCCCGCCGAAAACACGTCGGCATCGCGCCGGTAGTAGGCGGCCGGGGGAAACACGAACGAGGCGGGCGAGAACGGCCCGATGCCGGCCAGCGACTCCTCCAGTTCATCAAACGCGCCGCGGCATTCGGGGAAGAGGATGGCCAGATCGCACAGCATCTCCGGATAGAATGAAAAGCCGCCGGGAAAGACGAACGCGAGCTTGCCTTCCGCCGGAACGGATTCGTAGTAGGTGCCGGACTTGTCCTTGATGCGTTTCACGCCTGCGGCGAGACGCGCCGAGACGAACGCCAGACGCGCCCGGAGATCCTCGGTGGACTGCGTGACGACCGCGACCGCCATTGGCCCCTCCGTCTGGGAGCAGGTGTAGGCGACATCCTTGAGCGGCGCCGACGGTGCCTGCTCGAGGAAGTGCTCGAGCGCGGCGACCGTCTGCTGCAGGGCCGTCGTATCGGCGGCACGCAGCAGAACAAGTTCGCTCGGCGCAAAGTTCCCGTGTACGGCGGTCATCGGCGATCCTCCGGTTCCTCCTCCAGCAGCACCGCCGCGCGGCGGCCGTCGAAATCGTTGGCGCAGACCATCGCACGGCGCGGAAGCGTCGGCGTGCCAGTGATCCAAGGACGGGCCTTGTCGAGCAGATAGGCCGACGAGGAGATGTTCGCGAGCATCTCCATCGGATGAGGCCCAGCGATCTGCGGCGGCAGCACCCGCACGTGCAGCGCCTGCGCGACCTTCACGATGGACGCGGCCGCCGCCGCCACGAAGCAGTGGCCGATATTCCCCTTCACGGAACCGATGCCCACCAGCGCGCCGCCCGGATGATGCGCGCCCCAAAGCTTCTGGACGGTCTCGACGTCCGCCTGATCGGTCGCCGGGAAGCCCGCGCCGTCCGCCTCGATCATGGCGATGGTCGAAAGCGGCGCCTCCGCCGCCTCGGCGCACTCGGCGATCGGAAGACCTTCCGACGAGGTGACGGCCCCGCGCAGCAGCGCGTAGATCCGGTCGTGCGCCGTGAGCGCATCGGCCCGGCGCTTCAGCACAAAGAACGCACCGCCCTCGCCAGGGATCGTTCCGCACGCGTCGCGGTCGAACGGATGCAGCTCGTTTGCCTCCGAAAAGCCGATTTTCCCGGAGAGCCCCTCGAGAATGGATCGGCAGAACGGCGGCGAAACGGCCCCTGCCAACGCCACATCACAGCGGCCGGAAAGAAGATCGTCCGCCGCGGCCTCAAGCGCCGCCACGCCGGAAAGCACGCCGCCGTCAAGGACCGTCGCGGCACCGGTGAAGGAGGACTCGCGGGCGATCCAGTCGGCGATGCGGCTCCCCGAAGACGCCAGCAGCGAATCCGCGTTCGGCGCCGGAAGCGAATAGCGGAGCCTGTCGCGCACGTTCTCGATGTGGTCTTCGGTCGCGCCCGGGAAGCAGCGGCGCAGCACGTCAAGCGTCTGGTCGATGAAGAACGTATGCTCAAGCCAGTTCACGATCGAGGGGTTGAACACCGGCGCGTAGGCCAGGCGCACCGTGCCCTTCCGCCGTTCGGGGGCACGCGGACGCAGCCCGGCATCGATGAGCGCATCAAACGCCAGCTGCGTGATGAAGTAAAGATCCTGGTTCTCGCCGGCGTTGATCTGCCGGGGGAAGGTCTGCTCGAACGGGCGGCAGCTGTAGAGATCGCCGAGCTGCCCGGCGACGGACGGATAGGGGGCGTCGAACACGTTCTTCACGCCGATCGGCAACGCGGTATCCGCCGAAAGCGGCGTCAGGGATGCATGCCGGCTGATGATGTTCCGCCAGAAGGCACGCAGATCCCCGGCTCCCGCAAACCGGCAGCTCATTCCAACAATCGCTATCTTGGCCTGATCCATCAGCTGCGCATTATACCATAAACGCCCGATGCGATTTCACAGGGCTTGTCCCCACGCTTTTAATCAACCAATTCAAGCGTTCCGACGAAGGTATTCCGCAAAAAGGCGGTCGTACACTATCCATCCGGAATCCGTCTTGTAAACCATGTCCTTGCCGACAAGGTCTTTCAGCGCCGCCCTCACGGTTGACGCCCCTCCAAGATGATTCGACACCAGAAATTCTGCAGAGGTTGGCTCGGACACGATACCGTTGCGCGCTATGGCAACGAGCAGTTCCTGCGAAGCTTCGTTCTGCGCAATCAGAAGGTCATGGTAGATCAAGGCGCGCTCTTCATAAAGCTCCACTACGGCCCGTTCGACCTGTGCGTCGTCAAGGAGAGAATTCCGTGTCTCCCATACCTTGTTGAGAACGGCCTGCAGATACCAGGTATTTCTCTGCAACTCTGCGGCTCTGGGTGAGGTTTCAACTGCCGAACATACATTCAAGCTCGATGCCGTTCGAAAGTTCGGCCCTTGCCTTTCTGAAAGATGCTGATGAAAAAGACTATCGTGTATTACAAGCACATTCCCCGCGACCTTCCGGCGAAATGCCAACTTCCCGACGTGATACCCATCGGGACGCACGGCCGCACGATTCACCGCCCTGCGGCGTGGGCGTAAGCGCCCAACTCGCGCCTTCTCATCCCTCGACAAGTCCAACATCCCCGACATCCTCGCCAAGTTGTAATCCGCCCCACGCATCATCGCGCCGCCGCTCCGCTCATGCCTTGAACCACCCCGTCCTCGTCTTTAACCTCACCTTATGTGCGTAGAGGGAATTTGAGCGCGTCGATCACGTCGCGATAATAGCCGAGCGATTCGACTAGACCCATGGCGTTGTATCCATTGTCTGAATCCTTTCGCAGCCGGATGGCAATAAACTTCTTCAATCCTACTTGAAAATCAGCTTGCCTCTGGCGTCCGGGGCACCCATCGTGCGCGCTACGGCTTCAAGGCCGAAATCGGACAGACGATGACACCGTCCTCGGGCCGAACATACGCACATTCGCCAACGGCGGTCAGCACCATAAGAAATGATGGCTTTGCCATCTTCGACGTGTCAATGCGCGAAGCAATCTTCTTGAGCGTTGCAGCGCCATGCTCAATCAGAGGAGTGCCGCCAAGCTTGACTTCTATGAGTCCGTACCTTCCATCGCGCAGCGACACAACGGCATCGCACTCCAGTCCGCTTGCATCATGGTAATGACGAACATCCCCAAAATGTGCATCTGCGTAAACACGCAAGTCCCGGACAGCCAGCGTCTCAAACATGAATCCAAAGGTCTTCAAGTCTTCCATTAAACCTTTTGGCCCAATGCGTAATGCCGAAGTCGCAATGGACGGATCGGAGAAATACCGCGTGTCGGAAGTCCTTATGGGCGTCTTGCATCGAAGATTCGGACACCACGCAGGCATGTCTTCTATGGTGAATATACTCTTGAGCGCATTCAGGTACGAATATACCGTGTCGTCGTTGAACGAACCAGTTTCGTTCGATGCTAAATCGGCGTTAATCACCGATGCCGTTGCTTGAGTCCCCTGAAGCCGCGCATACGATCTCATAAGCCGTCTTGCACGATCTTCATTGCGAGCCACACCATCCACTTTTGATATGTCGCGCTTGACCACGGCTTCCAGATAGCCAAAAGCCGAGTCAAATGCCTCCTCACCTTTCAATTCGCACGCGACGGGCCACCCTCCACGACAAATTGCAGTCGCGATCTCTGGAAGTTGCGAAATAGCAGGATGCGCGCCAGTACAGTCCTCGCCATTGAAAAGTGCGCCAAGCGACACCTCACCTGAAGACTCACCAGATTCATAAAGGGACATCGTTCGCATTTTCACCCATGCAAACCGCCCTGTGCCACTATGCTTCATCTCATCTTCATTTGCCGGAACGGCAGACCCTGTAAGCAGAAACATTCCGCGCCCTGTCCCGTGATCAACACGATATCGAATAGCATCCCACAAGATTGGGGCAATCTGCCATTCGTCAATGAGCCTTGGCGATTCGCCATCCAACACCTCTGATGGACGGATTCGAGCCATCAGCACATTGTGATCGCGCTTTTCGGGTTCATCCATGTAGATTACGCTTTTAGACAATTGCTCACATGTGGTAGTCTTTCCACACCACTTTATACCTTCCAAGAGTATTGCACCGGCTGATTTGAACCATCTCTCCAGCACTGAATCTAATATGCGCTTTTTATAACTTTTCATGGCGCATATTATACCATATCTGAATGACGGAAGCAACCGTTCGGGTAGTTGTTGACTTTTCGTTCGGGTAATTGTTGGATTTCCGTTCGGGTAGTTGTTGGATTTCCGTTCGGGTAACCCGCCTCCCCGCTCATGCCTTGAACCATCCCATCTTCGGCTTTGCCCTCACCTTCCGGCTTCATGGCGCAAGCGCCTTTAATTTCAAGGCAGACAAACTCTGCACGTGGCTCATAATTCCCCTTGATGGGGCTAAGGCATTCTGAGCATGGGTCTCAAAATTCCCCTTCTACAAGGGACAACATCTCAACACTCGACCCTCGACCCTCAACCCATATATTGCCATCGACTTCGCCTTCAGGTTCGGTTTCGCCGAAAAAAGTTCAAAAAAACTTGGCAGGGTGCGACACCCGGACATCGCACCCTGCCATTGCCGAACTTCGCAAGGTGCGACACGGACACTTCGCACCCTGCGACTCTCTCATGTTGCACCCTGCAACATCGCGCTATCTCACCTTGCCACTTTCGCCTGTCGCACCCTGTAACTCAAAAAGGCTGCTTCTTGCCCCTGAAATCGCCCTGCGCATCATCGCGCCGCCGCTCCGCCCATGCCTTGAACCTGCCCTCGGCATTAGCCGCACCTTCCGGCTTTAGGGGCGCGCGGGTCTGTCCCCGCAGTTTTTGTCCCCGCAGTTTTTCCCTCCGCCGACTCCACGTCTTGCCAGAAATGTCGAGAACGCCATCATTTCAAAGATCACCTCGGGTGCCTGTCCCTTGAAATTGCGCTCGTTTTCTCCTAAAAGTTCTACGCGGCTCCTCATTTGCTGCCCCTACTTTGTCCGTCATCCATCCAGCGGAAGCCCAGGGAGGCGAGAAACGCTCGTTCCTTTTGACATGGAGGACGCGCATATTCGCAAATCTCAAACGCATCAACATATTTCAAGTTTTTGCCAGGAAACGCACGCTTCACAACATCTGGATGAAGTTCTACATTTAGGAGAAGGTCTGTAGGAATATTCTTCTTGAGAAATGCTATACGCTCCGTTCGACCTTTTGGAATCGAATTAGGATCAATACCATACTCTGGAGGAAGCCACTCAAAGAGCTGCGATTCATGGCAGCCAAGAGCCTCCAGCGTCGTATCTATTACATCATCACCTTCAACCAACATGTCCGGCCGGAATGGGCGTGGAAGAGTGAACCTGTCGCCAGCATACATTACAAAAGGAAGTGTCTCAGGTACAGGTGTATCTGGACAGAACAACGGCACTCCCATTAGATAGGTCGCATCATTTACAACTTGTCCTGTCGCCCGGTGGTCCGCATGATAGTCACAGGCACGATGAGTGACGACCATGTGCGGTGCAAATGAACGTATAAGTCTTGTTACTCGTTTACGAAGATCAACACTAGGCTCCACAAGACAGTCATGTTCGCCCATGACAATATACTTCTCAATTCCATAAACCTTCGCCGCAGCCTGTGTTTCGTTATAGCGCCTCGCCGCCAATGCCTGGGGATCCATTGTCTGGTGCCCATTATCACCGTTACAAATCGAGACAAATACAACTCGCGCACCCGCCTTGACGAGTTTTGTAGCCGTTGCGCCAAATTGATAGTCTGCATCATCTGGATGCGCGCCAATAAACATTGCCCTAAATGGCAGGGAAAAGTTTTGTTCGGCAAATCCAGGGTAACGAGGGTCTCGCCCCGCAAACTCTGCCGATGCAGTAGATGCTACCAACAAAATTGCAGCAACCACAGTACGATGAATATTCATTTAGATTCCTTTCTTTTAATTCTTTTCTGGTCATATAATCTCACTTCACCACATGTCTAAAGATGGCCACTGCGCCACCCTCATCTTGCAGTTCGAAAAGTACACGTTCGCCTTTTACAACTATACGAGAAGCAACATTGACATGCTTTGGATTAGTCGGGGTCAACTCGGGGTCATCAGTAAACGACTCCATCTCCCATTTGCTGTCGTCAAGAAAATCAAGCTGAAGCTCAGCCTGACGACTTCTTACGGTGAACGCCGCAAAGTAAAACCGCCCATCATGAGTCTCGCGCAGAACAGAATAGTGCTCGCCACACTCGCCGTCAATTGGCTTTGTCGACGCCCATGTCGTAGGTAATCGGCGCAAGGCTTCTACGCCACGGGAGCCGCGATAGCGTTCCGGCCAATCACAAAGCGTCATGAGCGGACTATCAAAGGCAATACACAGTGCTAACGCATGAGCCCGCGTCCCCATTTCCTCAGCCCAGTGCGGACAGCGGTCGGTCTCATCTCCGTAACGATGGCCCTTGTCCACCTGCGGCACAAAGTCCTTCGAGAAGACATTGCCGAATCCGCCAGGCGTAAAATCGCCAGGCCCTAACAGAAACCGCGTAAACGGCAAAGTGGCGCAATGCGTGGGCGTGATTTCTTTGGAGAAAATATTCATCTCATTGCCCCGTATGCCTTCTCGCGTTAGGCAGTTCGGCCATGTGCGCTCAGTACCAGTTGGCTTGTGCGCCCCGTGAAAATTAACCATGACACCGTGTTTCGCCGCAGCGCGACAGACGCGCTCGTACCAGCAGACCATCCACTGGTCCTGGCGGTTCATGAAATCAATCTTCACGCCTTTGACGCCCCACTTTTCAAGACGCGCAAACGTCTCCTCTATGCCAGTGTCGTTTATGAGTTCCCAGTGAATCCAGAGCCATATGCCGACGCCTTTCGCACGCGCATGCTCGACAATTCGCGCCAAATCAAAGCCCCTGCGCGGTTCAAGCCTCACGTTCGGACCGTGATTCGGGCGTCTGGCAAAGCCATACCAACCGCCATCAATCGTGTGATACGCCCAGCCCATCTCAGCGGCAAAGTCAACGAGTCGGATACTCAACTCAGTAGAAAGCGAATTGTTCGACTCGACCCACCAGTCCCAGCTCGACACACCCGGCTTCACCCAACTAAAGTCAAGGTCCTTCTCCGGCGGCGGATTGAGGTTCAAGATCATGTCGTTGTTCTTGAGAAGGTCCAGTTGCGTGTCTGCACAGATCATGACACGCCAAGGGCTCTCGGCCGGCGTTTCTCGGATGACGGCAGAACCCGATGTAGAAGCTTCGCTCTTCGGCAATGGCGTCAGATGCGCCTCAAGGGTGGACTGTCCGTCCGGCTGCCCTCCTGTCGGCGTCTTGTAGTAGACGCCCGCCCAGTTGACGAGCGCGGCCTCACAGAGCGCAACTTGCTGCCCCGCGACTTCGACGATTGCAGGAGCACCTATAAGCGCATCCGGTCTTATGTCCGAGACGTCATGTCGTTCAAATGCACCCTCGTTCGAGTTATGGTCATCATTATATAGCGTAAACCAACCCGAACATTTCCCAGGGAAACGCCACTCTGTCTGTTCTCGTAGAATTTCGAACCCGGCAACACCATTCTGCTCTGGCACGATGTACCTGAACGCCACGCCTTCATCATACGCCCGAAACACATATCCGAGACGACGATGCGGCATATCAATCTCCTCCAGCGTCACCTCAAGTTCATTGAAGTGATCTCGCACCGAACCACGACGGTAAAGATGCGTCTCCCACGTCGAATCAGCCGAACGCGAACGTCTTTCGAGAATGTGCATCGTGCCAAGTGGCACCTCTTTGCCCTGAAAAGACTTAAACCCCTTGAATTCAAGCCCTATCCGCGATGGATTTACTATCATCTGGCCTTTACGCGTAAGCGACCAACGCACACCATTCGTATCAACTAAGAAATCAATGACTATCGTTCCGTCTGGCGAGGTCAATTCCAGCGTCTCAGCCTGCGCAACCAAGCCAAACAATACCATCATAATAACGCTATAGAGTCTTTTCATACCTTCTTGCTCCGCATTCCTAATTATATCCAGAAAGAACCTCTGCCGCCTTCAAAACCACACGTCGAAAATTCTCGGGTGTGCGCACAGCTTTTGGACGTAAATTCTTTAGCGGCAAGCGCATTAGCCGCTCGCGCTCGCGTTTTGCCGCTTTGCTTTGTTCATCAAGACATTCACGACATCCTCTCAAAACCCGTTCACGAATGTTTCTCGCTAACTCATGCATGACAGGCGCGTACCAATAGCGAGCCAATTCATACTGATGCGAATGACAATAATCACATGCTGCGTTATCAAGCAATACGGCATCAAAATGAGGATTCCTGACGCGCTCCACCGCGTTAAGGCGTTCTAACGACTCCCATAAAGAATAGTCCGTGTGTAACTCCAACAAATCCGCCATAATGTCACCAAGCTCGTCGTAGGCGTGCGTCAAAACAATAATTGGCTCTGTCTCGCCACCGTTTTCGCACCATGCACCATATGTGCGCATCAAACGCCCGCAGAGATCCGAAATCACCCTGTCAATGATTGTACGGGCAATATCAACAACATCTCGGTGAACGTATGCATCATTCCATGAAACCTCGGCCAGTGCTTTCAATACGGAGACCGCATTCGTCAAGCATGGTGGCGTTTCATAAGACCGATATTTAGCGATGCTATCAAGGCAGTACACAATTGACCGACCATAGTTATTCCCCCAACCAATCAAGTGGGAAATCGGTATCGTCTTCTGCCATATCGACCGCATCTGATGTGCCTGCACTCCATAACGACTCGCACAGAACTCATCCAAAACATCCCCAATCGTAGCATGGCCACGGCACCATGCGTTCTTTGTGAAATACTGCAGAGCCAACGTATCTGTATGACTGGCTTCAGGCCAAAACAGAAAGCCCTCGCACATCGGATCGTCTCTCACCAATTTAAAACGCTCTTCGATGAGTGGATAGTTGGCTCGAACATCCATAGCAGACTCGTAGGCCAGGAACATAGAATACGTATAAGGAAATTTCCCAACTACACCCCATTTGGTGAAGTTGTTGTTCACACCCTTCATGTCGGCACTCCCGTCCGTTGTCGCATCTCCCTCGTAATCCCATATGACAACATGCGATGGGTCAAGTTGCGACAGTAAGGTGCGAACTTCTTCGGGACGCCATGTGAAATAGAAATCCCATCCAGCCAGCAGGATTTTCGCATCAGGGTAATCTGCTCGCGCCTTCGCGATAAATGTCTTCAGCGTCTTGATCTTGAGATCTAGATTATCCGCACGATTCGTAAAACATCTGCGTTCGCCCAACCCAATCGTGTGCAAAAGCTCTGGACTGCCTCCTCCATATGCGTCAACGGCCGTCTTTGTGAGCTTCCAGTATGCATCCACCCACTTCGAATCTCGTACGTCCCAGACCAGCCCGCTTTTCTCGGAATATGTGCGTGTCGCCTGCGGCAGAAATGACGGCTTTTGCTTTTCAAGGAATTCCACAGGCGTCCGAGAATACCAATGCGTCATTGTGCCGAAGTCCTCTGGAATCATCAGCCCACGTTCCCTCCCGTATGACTGCACGGCATCCCGCAATCGTCCACGGTATTCCAACGACCAAAACAGCGAACGATTGTCATATCCCTTCCCCGCGCCAAGAAGCGGAACTGCAGGATCTGGATATGGCACATCTTCTGGGAATGCGCGCTGGAATAGATCGTCTTGACCAATGCGGAGCATAAATACGTTCAGCCGTCGCTTCAAGCACCAGTCTATTTCCCGTTGCCAGTCATCCATCCCCCAGTGCTCGGCCTGAAAACGCGTGAGCCCACGATGCGCAAAATACCGAATCGCGCGATATTTGAAGCCCGCCTCTTCATAGACATCAAGTTCCGCCAAATCAATTCGATTCTTTTTCGGCACGATGTCGCCATCCCAAAACCACCGACATCCGCCACGCCGCTCGAATAGATCATAAAGCCCATACCAAACACTGCGCATATTCATGCCCGTGATGCGCACACCATCATTCGTCGAGACTATGCGATATGCATCATGGCCACCCTTTGAAACGGTAGAATCAATGGCAAAACTAATAGCGCCGGCAGGAATCTCCTTGTCCGTAATTTCTTTCCAGTATTTCGCCGCCTCTCTCTGCAAAGGCGCGAAGGAAACGGCAAGCAACAGCGCGAAAAGCACGACTAGAGTCCAATCTTATGCAAAACAAAGCCACCAGGCGGAACCTCAACCGTAGCCTGCGCCCCTGTTGCAACAGTTGTTATCGTTACTCGCGCCGTCTTTTCCTTTAGGAACTCCGTCGGCTCTCGCTTAAACTGGACAACTCCACGGTTGTTGATCAGCCAGACAAGATAACCATATGACGTCCGATTGACACCCCACTGTATATCACCTTCGACAAGTACGGGCATCGTCTCTCTCTGTATGCGTTCGAGCAGCGCTCCCAACGCCGCTTTGTCGGGACATTCCTCAGACGGGTATCGGTGAACGATGCCACCTTCCTTCTTGAATTTCTGAATCGCCGCAAAGTCAAATTTGTTCTTGTCAAACCTCGTGCCGGCAATAAGCAGATGGCGATAGCGTGCAATCGCCTTTGAGAAGTCATCCGTCGGTTGCCCAGCATCGGGGCAAACAACATCGAACATGCCGCCAAAACGCGAGTTGTACATGCATCCTTCCTCGCCCTTGCGTCGATCCGGCCTCAAATCTGGATCCTCGCCACGCATCGGAACAAGCGTGTCAAAGATATCCTTCTGAACAGTGCCTTCAAGGGCCGCATTGTATTCGGAGTCGTAGTTCCCCGTGAAAGGTTCGTTGAACGGCGTCAGGATTGCAAGAGGCGTAACAGTCTCCCCACGCTCCGTGCGCTGGGTCATTTTGTAGAAGTCATTGTACTTCTTCGCTATGTGAGAAGGCCTGATATTGCCTTCTTCATCTTTGATTCGCATCCAACACGCCCAATGCTCTGGCATGATCCATTTCGCCCCAATCAACCAGCCATAAAGAACCTGCCGCGCCGCCAGCGACTCGGATTCGCCGCCATATGGACACCATGTATCAGACGTTCCCAACAAATAATTCGCCCCATACTGGGATTTCCCGTTCCGGTCGTAGTTAATTGCGTTCTGAGCACAATACCACATGAATTCGCGTCCCCACTGCCGTGATGCGCCACGAACAAACGGACCCGACACGTTCCATGAATTATGAACCCAGTCTGCCGTCGCCTCGTAGACCAGATATTTCGCGCCGAACGCTCCAAAGATATGCAGATAGCCAGGCGTATTACTGCACAAGCACAAGAAATCCATCTCGCCAAAATTCATGGCGACGACACGATTCAACGCCTCTCTGGCCCAGTTGACGCGATGGACAAGGCTCGTCTTAGACGGCGGCTCAAACGCGCTGCGAATATGTTCGCGCAAACCTTCCTCCTCCGAAAGGCTGTCATAGTTATGGGTCAAGAAATGCGAATCACTGTCGATCTCACTCAGCGCGGTAAACGCAAGAAGTCCTGGATGGCGGAGTTTCCAATCGGCGTATGCCCTTCGGTCGGCATTGATCTCCTCGGCTTTCGGCAGAAAAAACGGCGGACGCATGAATTTGAGGCCGATGAAAAACGGCTTGCCGCTGCGCGTATAGTCATTGTCTATCATCTCCGCGCCACCCGTCACAACTTCTTCGATGGTATAGGGTTTGACAAAACGCTCTTCAGGACGCGTCCTACGCGCATACCCATCTGGATATGTAGAGGTAAAAACCGTCATGCGAGGAACAACCTTCTTGCCTCCGCCTTGATAGAACGGTACGGCATCCCGGAACACCTCAAGTTCCGGGAATGCCTGTGCTGTCTTGAACGGTCCTTCTGGAACCGAAAAGACAGGAACAAACGGCTCGCCGGTCTCTGCCACAACCAAACCAGCCAGAAAGCACATCACTACACAAGAAAAAGTCCTTGGCCTCATTCCCGCATTGCCTCCTTCTCAACGAATAACAAACATTGCGCCGACACGATCTGAACGGAAATTAATTCCGTTAGATTGAACACGCACAATCGCCCAAGTATCAAGAGTTGAAAGCGCATTGGAGGATTCCGCATGCACTTCGCCTCTTGCCGCCACCGACTGTCTCCCTGCGGCAACTTGATTCCAGAAATCAGCCGGCCAGACTGGCTCTTCTGCGAACGCCAACGCAACGCTCGCGACCATGCAGCAACACGAAAGCACTTTCATGATGACCTCCCTCTCAGTCAACCGACGTCATCGGCACAGGGCAGCAAAGGCGTAGTGCTACTTTGCCATAGTCCACAGTCTGATCGCGTGAATTGCGAAACGCCGAGCGAAGGCCTGACGGATTATTATTAATTGATCCGCCACGGAGGACACGTTTCAAGCCGGCTCCGAGTGCTTCTGCTTCTGCCTTTGTGGGCCCCTTCGGATCGAGAGTCGAATACACGCTCACATCTGCCGCGTACCAGTCCAGACACCATTCATAGTAGTTGCCATGCATGTCAAAAAGGTTCCAGATGTTCGGAGTCTTTGTTCCGACCTCCGCTACTGCCGTTGCATTCCCTTTATAGACCGCATAGATTTCCGCATTCTCGTCTGTTGTCGCGCTACTACTGGTCAAATTACCGCCATTGCAGAAAGCGGCTCCGCTGCCACCACGGCAGGCGAACTCCCATTGTGCCTCTGTCGGAAGATCAAACATAAAACCACACGCTACTTTGTCTCTCAGCTTCTTTGCCACCCCAGTGACGTTTGTGTGGCCGCCTTCCGGCCACTCTGTGCCACGACAACTTTTATAGATTGGCGGATACGGAGTCTTCCAGACAGCCTCAGTGCCATAGGACGAGTCGCATATTATATTATACTGCCTGTATGTCGTCTCATAGACGGCCATGTAGTAATCACTCGAAAACGTAACAAGATGAGGAACTTCATCCGCATTACGCCCAACTTCCGCCGTAATGCCTTCAGCCGGCGATCCCATCCTCCACTCTACGCCA
This sequence comes from uncultured bacterium, assembly GCA_902779565.1. Classification (GTDB taxonomy): domain Bacteria; phylum Verrucomicrobiota; class Kiritimatiellia; order RFP12; family UBA1067; genus UBA1731. The sequence continues at coordinate 16,085 of CACZCD010000038.1, forward strand.
GCAGCGGGAATTTTACGGAAAAGCATCTTAGTTGTCTTGTAGACATCATTTGTAACGCCTCCAGGGACTGCTTCTGACGAGTCATAATATCGAATCGTGTCGCTCACCGTCAAATCAACAACCATATAATCTGGAGGTGCATCGTATGTGTGAGCAATGACAACGGCCTTGAGCGAACCATCTTGAATCACATGACCTGGCCAATTGACCCATGGTTGCCAAGTTATCCGACGCACATTGTCAGCAGATGGATCAATCTCTTTGTTAATATCACCGGCCGCATTTGCGAAGTTGGCTTTACCAATGGAAACGCCGTTCGTCTGAATATCTATGGTTACTATGGCCTTCTCGCCTGTCAATTTATAGAGGACTTCAACCAGACGCGAAGACCGCTGCTGAATGACAACATCACTTACGACAGGCTTCGCACAAGCACCATACCATGGGGAAAAAAGTGCACATACGAACAAGACCGACTGGATAAGGGCCCAAAGCCCACCCCTTGATTTTTTGCCGATTTCGGCAAACCTGTAGAGTAGAGACCCACACCTCGGCGTTACCACCGATGAGAAATCCCCCTCATCAAACTGACTTGTGACGCCGTGACATTGCAGAGGCGCAACGTGCGGATTTTCTGCATACGGTTTTCCATCGAGTGTATTCCTTGTAGTCATTTTTCATGTCTCCTTGTTGATGATGTGTTCACGAACGCGGGCGCACCCGCGCCCGTGAAAGATGAGGCAGGTGCAAACCCCTCCTCCGCGCCGTTTGCGAGCCAGATCGTGCAGCTCCAGTCAGTGGCCAACACATCATCCTTGCCGAACACCTCCTTGTCGCCGGCAAAGTACATGTGGATCGGCTCGCCTATCTCCCCAAGATAAACATAATCGAGCACACAGCGATCATAGGCCGTGAAATCATGGATCTGCGGACGTATGATAGCCTCGACGAACGGCATGGGATATTCCCATGCCCCAAAAACCAGATTCGTGCCTCCCGTCGGCAGCAGAGACACCTCACCCCTCGCGCCGTTAGCAAATGCAGCCAATAGGGCCACAAGGCAAAAGAATGCCTTGCGGAGGCGGGCTTTTAATTGCCCCCCCCCCATTTTATTGGCCGTTTTTGCTATTTTCTCCATACGCGCAACATAATAGCATATCCGCCTTGCGCGGACAAGACGGTGCTTTCACAAAAAAACCTCACGATTCCACCAAACAACTCGCCTCCTCATCTTCTCAATTCAATTTGTGATATACTTTGCGGCATGGGAAGGAAAAGGACAGTCAAGGCACTGGTGAGTGCCGCGCCGGCGCGGCGGGTGGTGGTGGCGCTGCGCATGGCAGGGATTGCCGGGCAGGACAAGCTCAACGGCATCTTCAGCTACTTGAACGAAGGCCACCGCTGGTCGCTCGCCATCTACCGCACGCTGCACGAGTTCACCGCAGAGGCGGTCCGCGCCGAGATCGCACGCGGCGTGGACGGATTTCTCGTAGGTTTGCCGGGAACCGACGATGCGTTGGCGGAGATCGCCAAAACCGATCGGCCAGCCGTCCTGCTGAACATGCAGAGCCAAGCGCTCATGCGGCGCGGCGGCAAGGTCGCAGTGGTGAAGAGCGACGCAAGGGAAGTCGGCACGAGGGCGGCGGACGCGCTGCTCTCGCAGGGAACCTACAGGTGCTACGGCTATGTGGGCTACCGCACAGACGACGACTGGAGCCGCGAACGCGGAAAGGCGTTCCGGGACGCGTTGGACGCGGCGGGGTTCGTCACGCGCATGTACGACCTCGATCACTTCAAAGGCGACGTGGAGAGCCGAGAACATCTCGCGAAGTGGCTCATGTCGCTGCCGAAGCCGTGCGGGATCCTCGCCGCATGCGACGACCGCGCCTACGACGTGATCGACGTGTGCGTGGAGAACGGCCTCAAGATTCCGGCCGAGGTTGGACTGCTCGGCGTGAACAACGACCCGCTCCTGTGCGAGAACATCTCGCCCACGCTCTCGTCGGTGCAGCCGGACTTCAAGGAGGAGGGACGCCTCGCCGCCGAGATTCTCGAGCGCCTGATGTCTAAACGGGATGGCCGGAAAGCAGAGGCTCGGCTGCACCTCGTTGGCGTGAAGGCGATCGTCCACCGCGAGACGACATTCCCCCTCTCAAACGCCGGCAAGCTCGTGCAGAAGGCGATGGCGTTCATCGCGAAGAACGCTGCACGCAAGATCGGCGTGCCGGACGTGATCCGCCACCTGAAGGTCTCGCGCTCGCTGGCGGAGCTGCGCTTCCGGGAACTTCAGCGCCAGACCATCCATGACGCCATCGCGACCGCCAGGTTGGAGGAGGTCAGGCGTCGGCTTACGTCTACGCACGACACGATCGAGCAGATTTCAAGCGACTGCGGATGGCCGAGCGCAAACACCCTCAAGAATCTCTTCAAGCGCCGTTTCGGCATGTCCATGCGCGCCTACCGCAACCAAAACCACCCCACCTAACCCCCCACGGCCTTCCAACGGGCGGGAGTGAAATCGCGTCAGGCGTTTATTTGCGGATGAAGACGCGCGTGCCGGGGGAGGTCTTCTTCGGATCCATGCGATCGCCCCGGATGATGCGTCCCTTTGCGTAGTAGTAGGTCGTAGGTGCGTTCCAGGCTCGCCCGACGAGACGGTAGGGCGTGGACTTCTTGCCGAGCACGCCCAGCTCTCGGTACCGCATCCGGTCCTCAAGCTCCCGAAGCGTCGTCGGCTCTTTCGCCACCCTCTTACCCTTCACCGCCGGTGTCGACGGCTTGGTGGAGACCGTCGAGACGGCAGCCGGTCCCTTGGACGCAGGCGCTTTCGGCGGTTCTTTCGGAGGCAATGTCTTCGGGGGCGGAACCTTCGTCGCTTTCCCGGCGGCGGGCTTCGCCTTATCGGTCTCCGCCGGCGGCTTCTCGTAGTAGTTTTCCTTCTCGGGATCGTTGGGCATCTCCGGCTGCTTCTTGGTGAAGAACGACGAAAAGATCCCCGGCTTCTCCTCGGCGGCCACGTTCCGTCCGAGCCGGGAGGCCATCGTATCGACCTTCCCGTACAGCACCCGCTCCAGATACGGATCGCCGACGACAAGCCGCCGCGCGCGCACATCCGGATCGTAGGCCGGCTTCGACTTCAGGTTGAGCCGCTGCCGCACGCTCGGCATCGCGAACAGCATCCCGCACCGCTTGCGCCCGCGATGGTTCCGCTTCTGCCACTTGTTCGGCGCCCCGTAGGCCACATGGCTGTGGCACACCACATGCGCATCGTCAATCTTGTATTCCTTCTGGAGTATCCCGACCAGTTCGCGGATGGCATCAAGCTGCGCAAGCGTCACAGGCTTGTCGTGATGCCCCACCACCTCGATGCCGATGGAGTAGCTGTCGCACTCCTCCTTGCCGTTCCACATCGAGCGCCCCGCATGGAACGCCTCGCGGTTCCGGTCCACGATGCGGTAGGCGACCCCCTTCTCGTCAATGCAGTAGTGCGCCTCGCCGCGTTCGCAAAGCTTGTTGAGCGAACTCCGCGCGCCCGCCTCGGTCGTGTGCAGCACGATGAGCTTCGTGGACTGCCGGATCGCGCGCTCGGGGTTTCGCGGGCTCCGGTAGCGGTTGGAAAAAGAAAGCGCCTGGGTGCAAAACGGCACCACAAGCGCCAAACAGACCGTCAGCGTCTTCAAGAACGCATCGCCCGCAGCTGTAAACCTCGGCGGCATCGGTGACGGCCGGCCCGGGGCCTGCGGACGCGGCCGCAGCCCCGGAACCGTCGACGGATCAGAATCCGAATCCGTCGCGGATGAACGGCTTGACGAACGCGTTCGCCGCCGCAAGGTCGAACTTCTGCGTGCAGGAATTCCAATTCAGCTTCTTCCCGGGCAGACGCTGCGCCACGCAGCCAACGAGGATGCCCTCCATCTGCGGCACGCAGTATTCCACGTCCGAGAAGCAGCGCGAATGGGTCTGCTCGTAGTACGGCCCCTTGCCTTCGATCGCATCGAGGAACTCGATGTAGTGGCCCTGGGCGAAGCCCTTCATCTCCACCGTGGACTTGCCGGCGGCCGCCGCCGAGCCGGCGCGGAACGGAATGGAGCGCGCCACCGTCTTGGCCGCCTCATGGGCGAAGACATCGACGAACTCCTTGTCGCTGTTGAGCGCAATCGCGCACTTCCCGCCGTAGTCGTCCTGCATCAGGACGGCACCCTTCGAGCCGATGATGTAGCAGCCGGTCTTCGGCACCTGCCCCTCGTGGGTGGACGCCCACTTGGGCATGATCTCGGCGCTCGGCTTCTCGTCGCCGTCGTACCAGTAGAGCGTGACGGCCGGAAGCGTCACCCCCGGACGCACCTTGGATTCGCGCGCCTTGTAGGTAAGCTTGACGATCGACTTGAGCGGATAGGCCACATTGTTCTCGGACCTCGCCATCGTGCAGATCGCATCGGAGACGCCGCCGAGCTCAAGGCCGCGGAACGCAAGGTTCATCGTGTGGCAGGCCATGTCGCCGAACGCGCCGGCGCCGAAGTCGAAGAATCCGCGCCACGTGAAGGTGTGATAGACGTTCTTGCCCAGCTTCCACGGATCGTACACGTCGGCGTTGTCCGGATACTTGTCGAGGAACGGACGCTTCGCCGCCGTCGCGAGCCACGCATCCCAGTTGAGGCCGGGACGGACGGCATCGCCCTTCGGATGGCCCTTCACCCAGTCGGCCACGGCCTTGCCCTGCGGCCACACCGGACGGTTCGTCCACACATGGACCTCCTTCACGTCGCCGAGGATGCCGCTCTGGATCACCTCCGTGCAGCGGCGCATGGTGTCGAGGGAGGATCCCTGGTTGCCCATCTGGACGACCACGCCGTTCTCCTTCGCCGTCCGGTTGAAGTAGTCGAGTTCCCAGAGCGTGCGCACGAGCGGCTTCTGCACGTACACGCTGATCCCCTGCTTCATCGCCCCGATCGCGACCGGCGCATGGACATGGTCCGGCGTGGAGACCGTCATCGCGTTCACGCCCAGCAGGGCGCAGCTGTCGAGGAGCTTGCGGTAGTCCGTGAAGAACGGCACCTCGTACATGTCGAAGTCAATGCCGTCCTTGACGAGCTTGAGCTGCGCCTTCTCGCGCGCCGTGTAGTCCGCGTCGCAGAACGCCACGATTTCCACGCGTCCGGTCTTGAGCATCGGCGTCCAGTCGCTGTAACCCTTGCCCATTACGCCCACGACCGCCAGACGGATCTTGTCGCTGCGGCCGCACCACGAGTTGCAGCAGCCCGCCGCACCCAGCATGGTCACGCCTCCGACACCGCGGAGGAACCCTCTTCTTGATGTGTTGAACGTCATTGTCGTTTTTCCTTTCGTGTTATGAGAGATCGGCCATTGTCTTGACCGGGATATCCTTGTTAAGCGTCATCGCCATCGGCTTCTGCGCCGAGGCGTCGTAGGCGTAGCCGTCGGGGCCGAGCGGCCACACGACCGGCGCCGTGTTGAGGATCGTCGCCTTGAAGCCCTGCATCGTCGCGCCCATGTTGCCGGTATGCGAGGAGTTGCACCCTTCGTTCTCGATGACGAACGGATACCGGTACCCCTTCGCCATGAGCGTCTCAAGGAACTTCGTCCAGTCGAGCGAATCGCTGCCGCCGAACCCCGGCAGCCGCGGCTCGTAGTTGCACCGGTCCCACTCGTTCGCGGGGAGCGGCACGCCCGCCGCCTTCGCGAGATCGGCCGGGACGGACTGCGCCGGGAAGAGACGGCCCCAGTGGATCGCCGCCGGCGAATTCGGGAAGTTGCGCGTGCCCTTGATGTGGATGCGGCGGAGACGCTTGAAGTCCATCGCCTTGATGACCTCGCAGGCATCGATGTGCTGCCAGATGTCGTGCGACGGATCGTACGTCTCGGCGAGCGCCTTCGAGGGGACGAGCGTGTACATGAGCTTGCGCGCCGCGAGGCAACCGGGCAGGTTGTTGTAGCAGTCCGGCGCCGTGACCGGCTGCCAGCCCTCCATCGGGCAGTTCTCGAAGCAGAGCGTCACGCCCAGATCCTCGGCGTACTTCGCGATCGGCGTGAACACCTTCTTGAACTTCAGGAGGTTCTTCTCGAACCCGCCATCCTGCCGCCCCAGCTCGTGGTCGTAGCCCACGAACGAGCCGCACACCACGTCGTTCGCGTCGCCGCCCAGCAGGGCCGCGATGCGGATGAGCTTGAGGATGTGGTTCTGGTTCACCACCTGGTTCTCCGGCTTGCCGCCGATCAGGTTGTCGTACGCGCCCACGGAGACGCGCAGACCCGTCTCGTTGCAGCGGGCGACCACGCGCTTCGCCGCCTCAAGATCGAACGTCTCGTAGTCGAGATGCGTCGCCGTGTGGTCCTTGCGGTCGGAGTCACGGCGGAACACGCAGAGCTCAAGCCCCTGCGGACCTATGAGCTTCTGCTCCAGCTTCGGAGCTTTTTGGACAAGCTGCCGGCTGGCTTCCTCCGGGAAATGCAGCGGGAGTTCCCGGGGACAGGGGAGGGCTCCGGCTTTTCCGGCCTGGATTTGTTCCTTGTCCGGGAGATTCCCGGCGACAGCGCGGCCTATGCCAACAGCGAGGGTCAGCGCATGTCCATTTGCCATGCGGTGGACGAGTTCTCCGCCTCCGTGCTGCCCCATGAGTTTATGCACCTGATGGAATGTCGGATCCACGCCTGGTATGAGGCCCGGGGTGAGAGCTTCCGGGAACTTTGGGCTGGGCTGAACCCATCGGAGCCAGGGGCGCCCACGGAAGAT
>CACZCD010000039.1:0-8370 GCA_902779565.1 uncultured bacterium
GTCTTCAGGTCATCGGTGGCCCGCAGATAGTGGTAAACGGCAAGGTAGAAGAAAAAGAGCATGATCATCTTCCAGACCTCGAACCACGAAATGAGGAGATCCGCCGCCACCGACAAGCTTGGCAGACACAGAAGGAAGTAGATGAAGTAAATCCGGTAGCCCCATTCCGGCAAGATCCCCCGAACCTGCCGCCGCCACAGCAGCACGCCCAACACGGCGAACGAGAGCAGATGGATGAGACTCACCTCCATGCCACGTGCGCTGCCCCGGTAGGCTTCGTTTGAGAAAAAGTTGATGGACGTTGAAATGTAAAGGCACATCGCCAGAATCATCATCCAGAACAGGTACTTCAGCCATCTCTGGTTGATGTGCAGGAGGAAGATCAGCGGCGGTACGCCTGCGAGCGCGATCAGGAATACGAAATACTTCATATCTCACTCGAAAAGCCGCTTGTCCGTGACACGCGTCGTCACCAAGTTGATGATCTGCGCCGTCGGCAGCAGCTTACGGACAAACACATTGTACTCAGACATGTTGTCCCTCGGCACGTATACGATGTCCCCGGCCTTGAGCGCCACATTCCGGCACTTTCCGGCCAGAATGCCGTCCACATCCACCTTGTACATCTTCGGGTTGGCAAAACCGTCACGGATGATGATCACATGCTGCCAATGCGTCTCTTTGAGCCAGCCGGCCGCCGTCAGCGTCTCGATCAACCCCATGCCCGGCTCATAAAGACGCTTTTGCGGATTTCCAATCTCGCCGCAGAGCGTCACCGACGCCTCCATTCTCTGGGCAATGAAGACATAGTCGCCCTTGCGGATGCGGATGTTGTGCAGCATGTCGCCCTGCTCAATGGCCTTCCTGAAATCAACGGGCAGGATCTCCCCCTTCCGGATGATCATGGAATGCTCGAGGTCCGCCACATCCACATCAATGCCGTTGAACAGCCGCTCTGCGCTCGACCCCGCCATCGCATAGAAATCCGCCAGACGCGTCGAGTTGGAGATGCCGAACACGCCGGGTTTGGCGCACGCACCCGCGATTGTTGCCGTCTCGCTGACGATCTCCTTGACCGTAATGCTCACGACTGGATTCTTGATGTACGGGGCCAGACCGGCACGAATGGTTTCAGCGCCCTCGGCAATGGAATATCCGCTCAGTTTCACCTGCCCCATGAAGGCGATCCCAACCGTTCCGTCAGGGCCAATCCGCGTAATCATGCCGAGATCGTCGTGTCCGTACACCCGAATCTCGATTTCGTCGCCCGCATTCATCTTATAGACCGGCTCCTCGTCGGACGCAAGCTCCTTGAGGCGCTTCTCGTTCCGCGCCAACGTCTCGGCATCCCGCCCCGACTCTTCCATGATCGCGTTGTTGGAATCTTCATTGTTCAACTCGATCGCCGAATCGTAGTTGTGCGTAAGCCGATCCCAGTAGCATCCTGAGACCAAAAGTGCCAGAAGCAGGCCGAGCGGCCATAAAAAGCGCATCGTCATTTTCCAGCCTCCATCTCACGGCGTACGGCACTTTCCGAAGCGCCCACCATCATGCCCATCATCGGCCGCTCGCCAGCCAGCGTATGCCGCCGCACGTACGAGAGATCCGAGCGAAGGGTCGATCCCGCGCCAACCAGCAGAAGGACGCTGCCGCACACGCCCAAGAGCTGATTGAAGAAGCTGCCGCCCTTGCAGAAGCCTCCCGGCATCATGATGAAGATCTCGTCATACGTTTTCTTAAGCTCTTCGAGATCCGCCTTCAGCATCTCCAGTTCGGTCGGCGCCAGAGAATAGCGGTTTTCAACCGTAAACCAACCATGCGGATCCTGGTAGACGGTATTGATGAGCGTTTCGGCCCCCTCGGGCGGCGTAAAGTCAGCGCTGCGCACGAGATTGAGCAGGAAGGCCTTGCGGCCCGCCATGGCCAACGACCAGCCGAGCGTCTCCCGGAACTTCACCTGCTCCGCCGCGCCCGGCAGCCGGCACACAAGCACGACATCCTTCGGAACATCTGCGTTGCTGAGATTGAGCGCCACCACGCCATGCACGTCGCTCTCGTCCGCCGGATTCATCGCGCCCGGCGCCGGTAGGGAACCCAGCCCGATCACATCCCCCCACGCCGTCATCTCGGCGCTGTCACGCACCTTCCCGAAGAGGAACTCAAGCGTCAGAATCCAAAACACCATGACAAAGGTGACGGCAAAGGCCCCGCCGGCGGCGAAGATGAAGTTCTTCCCGCGAAGCGGCGCACGGTCGCCCGCGCCTCCCGCACGCTCGATCTGCTGGAGGTCGTTGTTCAGGGAGATCTGCAGGTAGGAAAGGCTTTCAAGAATGCCGTCCACCTCCTTCTGCGTCCGCTCATAGCCCTCCCGGCGGCTCCGCAGCCGCTCAAGGTTTACAACCGCCGTCGAAAGCTCTTCCGACCGTGCTTCGTTGTTCTTGATCTCCATCTCCAGCGCCCGGTGGCTCTCATTGATCACATCAAGCTTGGTTGACACATCCGCCAACCCCAGCGCCGCGCGCTCAAGGCGCTCGATATCCTCGATGGCGACATCCCCGATCCCCTTCTCTTTCAGGAAACGCGAATAGCTCTCCAACAGGAGCTTCCGCTCTTCCAGCTTGCCGAGAACCTTCGGGTTGAGGTCCGTATACGTCTCCCGCAGCTTCGTCAGCTCCGCATCGACGGCCTCGATCTCCGCGCTTTTCTTTCGGATGGCCGGTGCGTTCGCAATGATGATCGGGCCGATCGTGCCGACTTCCGTCTCAAGCCGTTTCTTGCGAACACCTTCATTCGCCTGCTGCACGCCCATGATGGAGAGATTCCGGCGCTGGTCGGAAAGAAGGGCATTGACGGCCGTCAGCATCTCAACCGGGGCGGCGACGCCCGTCTTCCCCCGCACCAAGGTCTCTTCGCTTTCGATCTCGGCGATCTGCTTCCGTACCTTCTCCTTGCGCCGGTCTATCGCCTCACGCTGCATTTCAAGATCCCGCGTGCGATAGGCCACGTACTCCTTAAGAAGGATGTCCGCGTAGACGTTGACCTTCCGAACCGCCCCCTCCCAGGTCCCGGATTGCGCCTTGAGGGTAAAGATGTTGTCCGGCTTCCGAGACTGTGTCACCTCCATATCCATCGACAGACACTCCTGCTCGGACCGCGGCATCGGAACGACCTCTCCGACCTTGCGCTTGAGCGAGCGGCGGTCAAGAACGCTCATCAGCTGCTTGTTGTCCATGCTGCTGAAACCTTCAACCTTGCGGGGGGCGTACAGAAGCTTTGTCTCGGCGGAGAAGCGATGGACGCTTTTGGCCGAATGCCAGACCAAGAACGCCAAGCCGGAAATGTAGGACGCAACAAACGACAGCAAAATGAGCCACTTCCACTTTGCAAGGATGCCCAGCGCCACTTTCTGCAAAGCGTTAAAGCGCCGAATCTGTTCGGCTTCGGACTCTAGTAGATTATCAGCCATTTATCGAGAAATGAAACAGGCCGTATTTTAACACAATTCGCCGTAAAATCCAAGGAGACGGGCCGCCAAATTGTTCCAATCGTATGAAGCGGCGGCACGCCGTCCCGCTTCCGACAAGGTACGCCATTGACCAACATCCGAACAGACCCTATCGAGCGCCGTTTCCAAGCCGGCAGAATCGTCCGGCGCAAAGGTCAAGGCCGCCCCCGGATGCGCCGCGCAGAGACGACCTAGCCCCCCCACATCGCTCGCCACAACAGGCAGCCCTGCCGCCCAGGCCTCCAACACCACAATGCCAAACGGTTCATGTCGGCTCGGCAGCACGAACACATCCGCCTGATGGTACTCTGACAGGAGTTCAGGGCTGCCCGGCTTCAGCGAGCCGACCAACACAAGCCGGTCCGCCACGCCAAGAGCCACCGCACGCGCCACCAGCTCATCGCGGTAATCCGGCTGCGTGACAGGCCCCACAAGGCGAACGGTCGCCGCGGGATGCCGCCCTAGCCACTCCACCAGCATCATCTGGTTCTTCTGCCGGTCAATCCGCGCGACGCAGAGAACCACCTTTCCACTTTTCCACTCTTCCACCCTTCCACTTTTCCACTCTTCCACCCTTCCACTTTTCCACGCTTCCACCTTTCCACCTTCAAACATCGCCGTATCCACGCCATTCGGCAGAAACAAGACATGGGGATGCTTCGCGCGGTAACGCTCCGCCTCATCCTCGCCGACACAGACGATTCCGTCGAAATCTTCCGGGATGCGACGCGTCCAGCCCATCACATAATCAACCATCTTTCCCCACGGCAACCGTCCGCGCGTCGGCGCCTTCAGGCTCTTCGCCTCCGCCGTCGGCACATTCGCCGCGCCGCCATGCAAGGAGATCACATGCTTTATTCCCTGTTTCCCAACCCTCAAGCACAGCTCGGCGATCCGCGCCATCGCATGACAATGGATCACATCCGGCTTCCATTCTCTCAGGGCTTTACCCAGACCCGGCACAAAAGGATTCCCCCCCTTCCGATCCAATTCCCCTATCAGTCGCTTCGGCATGGGCCACCAAGGATAGATCGGCTTGAACCGAAGGATCTCAACATCATCAACAGTCTCATGCGGCGTGTCACAGAGTGCCGTCGTCGCGAAGATCCGCACCTCATGCCCGGCCTTCATCTGCGCCCGGACGAGGTTCCACACCACCTGCTCCGTGCCGCCCCAGTCGTCGAACGAGAGTCGCCGCATGACATGGGCGATCTTCATTTTGACACTCCCAAAACGCCAGCAAGCCTTTCGATGGTGACCGGTTTGAGCAGCATGCCGTCAAATCCCAAGTCCTCAACCCTCCCCTGGAATTCCGTGTCGGCCGTCACGGCGATGACACGCAGGAAGGCGAGCACCGGGTCTGCGCGGATGGCCTTCACGAGGCCCGCGCCGTCCAGTTCCGGCATCCACATGTCGGTGAGGACGAGATCGACGGGCGCGGCGCCGGGCGTTTGCAGCAACGTCAACGCCTCTTGGCCGTCCTGGGCCGTTACGACCTCGAAGTTGCCGAGTTTATTCAAGAGCGCCTTGAGCACCAGAAGATTCATCTTCGAGTCATCCACGAGAAGGATGCGCCGGATCGGATGCGCCTGCGGCTCCGGCACGCCCGCCCCGTTCGTCTCGGCTGTCCCGGCCAACGCGGTTGTCCCCTTCACTTCAACATTCCCGGAAACCACCTTCACGCCCGGGATGACAATCGAGAACGTGGTACCCTCCCCAAGCACGGAACGCACTTTCAGTTTGCCACCCATGGCCTGGACAAGCTGGTGGCAGATGGCGAGCCCCAATCCCGTGCCGCCGTTGCGCGCCCGCTTTTCACCCACCTGAACATACGCCGAACCGAGATGCTTGAGGTTCTCTTCGCTGATGCCGCAGCCGGTATCCTCCACATCAATCCGGCAAACGCCCGTTTCGCCGTCCGCCGATTGGTCGAAGGACGCACGGACCTCGATAAACCCCTTCTTGGTGAACTTGACGGCGTTCCCGACGAGATTGAAGACGATCTGCCGCAAACGCTGCGGATCGAGCATCAGAAGCGGCATCGGCCCCACTTGGCACCGCAGCTCGACATCCGTCTTGGCGATCGAGACGCGAAAGGCGGCCAGCACGACATGCAGGAGGCGTGAACAGTCCGTCGGCTCAGGGGAGATCTCCATCTTCCCGGATTCAAGCTTCGAGAGATCGAGTACGTCGTTGATGAGACCCAGAAGCGTCCTGCAGCTCACGAGAATCGAATCGATCGCCTGCTTGCGCTCCTGCTCCGTCTTGAAGCCCGCCTGAAGCAGCTCGGAAAAGCCGATGATGGCGTTCAGCGGCGTGCGGATGTCGTGGCTGACGGTGGAGAAGAAGTAGCTCTTGGCCTTCGCCTTCTCCCGTTCAATGTCGCGTTCGCGGCGGCGAAGAATGTTGATCAGGGTGATCATCAGGATAAGCGCGAGGATGTTAAGGCCCCCTTGCACGAAGCTGTTGCTGACGATCGTGCGGTTCACGATCGCCAGGTTCTTCCGAAGGGCGACGCGCCAGTCGTCGCGACCGGACTCCTGAGGATGCTGTTCCGCCGCTCCGTCATGGCGGCAGTGCTCGGCATGGTAGTGAACGATGTCGTCATACGCCCGTTTCGTGATGTCGTGGGTCGTTTGATGCATCCACACCAGCGACAGGAGCAGAATCATCATGAACAGGGAGATCCACACAACGGACGACCGCCCAAAGCGACGGTGTTTATCGCGGTGGAACACGGTCAGGAAGAGGGCGAGGCCGGAAAGCCCCCAGCTGATCAGGACGAGGTAGGATCCCGTCGCCATTACGGTGGAGTCCAAAGAAACGACCGGCAGGAGGAAAAGAGCGATAACGGCAACCGAAATCAAGGTGCCGAGGAGCCCCGTCACCACCGTGCGCCTGTCGCCCACCCGGCGCGCCGTCCTGAACGCGGCGGCGGACGTATAGCCGTAGGCGATGGCGGCACCGACAATGGCAATATCCACAACGATGCCAATCGCCGCCCGGCCGATCGGCACGACGAGGATGGCGAGACCCGAGATGGCCAGAACGGCATTGAACGGAGAGCCATCTTCATTCCGTTCCCCGAACCACGCGGGCAACGCGCCGTCATCGGCCATCGCAACCGCAATACGGCTCGCGGCGACGGTATTGCCGACAAGATTCGTGAAGACGCCCCCGATCAGCGTCAGGCCAACGAGAGCCTTGCCGACCCCGCCCAAAAAGCCGCTTGCCGCACCGAAGGCGTGAAAGTCCGGATCGCCGATGTTCGCGAGTGCACGGGTCCAGCCGCCAGGCACGCCGCCAGAGGCGAGCACCGGCAAGGCCGTGAGGAGCAGGTAGGCCACGACGGACGTCAAGATCGCCACGAGCATGACCTTGAAGGACCGGCGCTGCGAGAAACGGAACTCGGAGGAGAAGTTTGAGATGGACTCGAACCCGACGAAGAGCCACAACGCGATGGCAAGGATGTTCAAGGACTGGGAGAGGCCGCTGCCGCCCGTCGGGGAGAACAGGGGACGAACCGTCTCCAGCCCTCCCGTATGGTGGGAAGCCGCCGCCACGAAGCAAGCGAAAATCCCGAGGGCGAAGACGAGAGCCATGACGATCTGCACACCGATCGAAAGACGCCGGCGGCAGCAGAGGATGGCGGTGACGGCGATGGTGGCGAGGGAAAAGAGGATGGTGCCGAGATACACCTCACTACCTTCTATATTGTAATGGAAACCGAAACTGAGAACATCCCCGAACATGTAGCGCACGACAACCACCAGAGCCGTTATGTCGAGCCAGACAATTGCCATGTAGGCAAATCCGAGGAAATAGCCGCTGAGGAAGCCATGGTCATGGCCAAACACCGCCGAGGCGTAGGTATAGACGCCGCCCGGCCCCGGCTGTCGGTTGATCATGTAATGGTAATTCCACGCGATGACGACCATGACCAGCCCCCCCGCTATGATGCCCAGTATCGTGCCGAGCGGCCCCGCCTTGGGCAGAAACGTCGTCCACGGCATCACAAAGGCGTCCGTCCCCACGGCACAGCCGAAAGCGAGTGCCCAGGCGCCAAGCATCGAAAGATGCCCTGTCAAAGATTTTCCTTTCATCGGAATCCTCCCAGAAAAGTCCTAAACGAAAGCCACGAGAACTTGAGAAGCCCGTAGGCGTAACGCCGCCACAGGCGGCCCGGCTCCTGCAGGATGCGGTAGATCCATTCAAGACCGCACCGCTGCATCCATTTCGGCGCACGCTTGACCTTCCCCGCAATGAAATTGAACGTGCCGCCGACCCCAATCATCACCCCAACATCGAGCTTCGCACGGTTGCGGCCCATCCACAACTCCTGCTTGGGGTTTCCGAGCGCGACGAAAAGAACATCCGGCTTCGCCGCATTGATGCGATCGACGATCTCGGGCTGATCCTGGTCGAGCTTTATGAAAGCAGAGTCGATGCCGGCGATTCGGGTCTCCTGCCCGTTGACGGTCCCCAGTTTCCCGAAAGCGGCTTCCACGACATCTTTATCACCGCCGAGCACATACACCGAAAGCCCTTCCTCGGCGCAGCGGCGGCAGATTGCGGGCACCATATCCGCCCCCGTCACACGTTCCGGAAGAGGATTGCGCAGCAGTTTGGAGAGCAGCACGATCGGCATGCCGTCCGCCGTCACGAGATCCGCCGTTTTCAGATAGCCCCACAGTTCGTCGTTTCCGCCAAAGGGCCATCCGCTAACGGCATTCGCAACGAAATCGACATTGAGCGTGGCAACGAGTTGGGCGTTGTGATCCTTGGCGAACGCAATGATGCGTTCTACCGCCTCCTCCTCCGTCACTTTGGCGACGGGTATGCCAAACAGCTTGACGACGCCGGTC
>CACZCD010000039.1:8387-34228 GCA_902779565.1 uncultured bacterium
AGCTTGACGACGCCGGTCATGCCACGCCCTCCAGCAGTCTCGTGATTCCCTTGGCATGATCCTGCCAAGAGAATTTCTTCACGTGTTCCCGTCCGCGCGCGATGCGCGCCGCACGATCTTCCGCCCGTTCCGTGAGAAGGCGCGTAAGCGCCTCTGCGATGTCCTCTACGCTTTCGGGATTGAAGGTGAGCGCCACATCGGCGGCAATCTCACCAAGCGAGCCGTTGCCGGAGCAGGCACAGGGGATGCCGCGCGCCATCGCTTCGATCAGCGAAAGGCCGAATCCCTCGAAGAGACTGGGGAAAACATAGAAGCCCGTCTCCGTCCACAGGGATTCAACATCTTCAACGAAACCCGTGAAGCGGATGAAGTCGGCATGCGGCGACTGCGCGGCGGCCGCATGCACAACCGCCGCATCCTTCCAGTCCGCCCCGGCAATCACAAGCGGATGCGCCTCGGCCAAAGTACGCGGCAATTTCCCATACGCCTCGATGAGCCGCACATGGTTCTTTCCGGGATGCTCAATGCGGGAGATGTAGAGGATGGATGAGGGTTTCGAGTTTCCAGTTTCCAGTCTTGAGTTTTGAGTTGCGGAGATGCCTTCGCCCTCTTCCACCTTTCCACCTTTCCACTTTTCCACCTTTCCACTCTTCCCCTGAAGCCCATTGTAGAGAACTGTGACGTCCTCCTTGCGACAGCGCCAGTACTTCACCATGTCGGCCTTGGTCGCGCCGCTCACGGAAACAAGATGCTGCGCCCGCTTCGCGAAGAACGGGAGGATGTGCGCAAGGTAGAACATCCGCAGCCGCGAATACTTGCCCGGGATGTGGAAGTTGGCAAGATCATGGATGGTGGCGACGGTCGGCAACGGATACCACGCACACACGCGCCGGTTCGCCGCGCAGATGACGAACCCGTCGAACTCGGACCGATGCCGCCGGATCCAGAACGGCAGGACGAAGAGATGCCACAGCATCGAAAGCGCGGGGCGATGCGTCCAGCCAGGGGCCGAGACGACCCGATCCCCATTCCCCGTTCCCCGTTCCCCGGGCTCCACCAGCAGCGTCAGCAAATGCCCCTGCTCGCGCAAGGCACGAACCACCTCGCGGACATACACCGAGATGCCGCTCTTACCACCGTCGTACGGTATGCATGAAACGAGGAACCTCATACGGTTGCCACCTCACGAAGCCGCGACCTCCCCGAAGAGCGCTCTCAGCTTATCACTTGTGCCGATCCCTTCGCATTGCCTCCGCCAGCTGCGTGCCGTCCATCCGCGGCATCCACATGTCGGTAAGGACAAGATCCGGAACCCATTCCTGCATCACCTCCAGCGCCCGTTCACCGTTCTCGGCATAGCGAATGTCCTTTACCTTGAGATTGCCGAGGTGGATGCCGAGGATCTTGCGGTTCATCGTCATGTCGTCGACCACCAGAACATGCTCCGGCATCGCTTCACGGATGGTCGCTTCGGCCGTCTTCATTCGCTGCGAAATGTCTTTGAGCACCACGAGATTGGGGATCTCGATGACGAACGTGGTCCCGACCCCGACTTCGCTGTTCGCCGTGATCGTGCCGCCGGCGGCATCGACCATGCGCTTCACGATGGGGAGGCCGAGTCCAGTGCCGGTCACCTCTCCGCCGTAGGACTTCATGCGGCTGGCGATATCCTGCACAAACGGGTCGAAGAGTTTCGCCATCTTTTCGTCCGAGATGCCGCAGCCCGTATCGCGCACTTCAAGATGGAGCGTACGCGTGTCGGCGATCCACGCCGCCTGCACGACGATCTCGCCGACTTCCGTGAACTTCGCCGCGTTTCCAACGAGGTTGATGAGTATCTGGCGCATCCCCTGCCGCGCAAGTTCCACAATCGGAATCCCCCCCTCGGGCGGCATGTCGAGCCGCAGCTTCACACCATGGCGTCGCACGCGGTAGCCGAAGATCGCCGGAAGCTCGTTCAGCAGCTGCTGGATATCGCAGGGGCCATAACGCATCTTCATCGCCCCCGCCTCAAGCTTGGAGAGGTCGAGGATGTCGTTGATCAGCTCAAGCAGGGCTGTCGAACTCATCAGGATGCCGTCTGTGTATTCCTGGCGGCGGGCCTCATCGGTATCGGTTCGGTTGAGGAACTCGGCAAAGCCGATCACGGCGTTGAGCGGCGTGCGCAGTTCGTGCGACATCATCGCCAAAAAGCGCGTCTTTGCCTGCGCATGGTCCTCGGCGATTATAGCCGCCCGGTTGGCGCGCTCGGCCTCCTTGCGCAGAAGCCGCATCATGAAGATGCCATAGAGCGTTCCGCCAAGGAAGATCACCAGCAGCGTGCCGACGATAACCCAGGTCAACTGATCCTTCGTAAGCCCGAACACCCGATGCACCACGGTGCGCTCGGCCGCCGCGCGCATGAACATCTCCTGGATATCGACCGGATCGATATCGTTAACGGCCTTGTGCAGAATTGAGACAAGTTCCGGCGAGGCGCCCGGCTTCGCGAACATCTCAAACTCCTGGAACTCGTCCTTCGCACCGTAGAGCGTTGCCACCGACTGCGGCACCGGCACCGAAAAGACGGAGGTCGCCCCGTAGGTGGCCTCCTTCGCCAAATCGGGCCAAGGCACCCAAAGCTCCGTTTCGCCCCGCAGGAACTTCGCCTCGGCCGTTTGGATGCCCGTCTGCTGCTGGGGCACGAACAGGAGCCCCGTCTTCGCCGTGAGCGCGGAGAGGAACGCGCCGACGAAGGCAACCGGCTTGCCGGCCTTATCGTGGAAGGCATACGGCCACGGCGAGAAGTCGATGGCAATGGGCGTCCGCTCCTTCACGCGCCGACTGAGCCATTCGGCCTCCTTGAGCGTCAGCGCGGCCATTGCGCTGTGTGCGCCGTAATGATGTTCGCTGATCATGCGCAGATACTTCGGGAAATCGTCGCAAATCTCCTCGAGCGCCGTCTCCAGCTCCTCGAAGATATCCTTTCGCTTAAGCGACGTACAGATGTACATCGGATGCGACGCGTACACATGGAGCGCGCACTCGCCCGCAAGCTCCGGCACCTCCAGATCGACGCAGGCATCGACCTCACCCCGGAAGTAGGCCGCCAGCATCGCGCCGTCGGAGGCGTATTCCGTGTAGGTGATGCCGGAGGAGGGATCCCGGTCGAACTGGCGCTTGGCCCGCGCCGCGCTGACGGTTCCGGCGAGCATGCCGACCTTCATCCCCTTCCACGTGGACGGGGCGCCCGGCTTGTAGGCGTTGCCGGGGTGTGTCCACAGGTACACGCGCAGCATGCCGATCGACGTGTGCGGATAGAGGAACTTGTCGCGACGTGTTGGCGCATAGCCGATGCCGCCGATCATGTCCAACCGTCCGCTCATCACATCGGAAAGGCTCTCGTCATAGCCACCGTACACGTAGTCCAGCGTCCAGTGCGTGTGGCCGCAGAGCGTCTTCGCCCACACCTCAAGCGCCCCGCTGCGCTCACCATCCGGCGAGACGGCGAAGAGGTCGCCCCGGCTATAGGCCGCAAGGCGCACGCGCTTCGGCGGACGCGGAATGCCCAGAAGCTTCTCGCGCAGTTCGTCGATCATGTCGATGCGGTCAATGTACACGTCCCGGTAGGCGGCCGTCAGCTTCTTGAGGAGTTCCGGCCGATCCCGGCGCACCCCGAAATAGATGTTGCGCGCACCGATCGGAACCACCTCCACAAGACCCTCCGGACGTTTGCCGAACGACGTATAGAGAAACAGCACGTCGATCTCGCCGTCCTGCAGCGCCTGCACCGCACCCGCGCTCGTCGGGAACTCCACGTACTCGGGCGACAGATTGGCGTGCTCAAAGTATTTGACCCGATCGGTGTTACCGGCCTGCCCCTGCGAAACGGGGGAATAGCCGACGCGCATCCGCGGCCAATCGGTGATCTTCACCGACATCATGGACATCGCACGCGAAGGCGTTGCGTAGAGCGCAAAGTGCATCCGGCCAAGGGGCTGCAACGGAAAATCGTAATCCTTGAGCAACGACGACGTACGGAACGCAGAGCATATCACTTCGGCGTTCGAGACCGAGAACAGTCCGTTTTTGTCGAAGGCCGTCCGTTCGATCTCAACCCCGGCCCTCTTGAACACTTCATCCATGACGCTCCGGCTGAACTTGACATCCGCCGCCGCCCAGACGTCAAGATTGGCGTCGCGTTCACAGTCCGCCACCTTGACGCTTGCGGCGGAAGCCGATAGCGAATGTAAAATGTAAAGTGTAAAATGTAAAATGAAGATTGGTAAAAGTCGTTTCATCATCTTTCCCTATGAGTTGGTGGTTGACGGTTGGTAGTGTTAATTTTACACTTTACATTTTACATTCTTTCAGAACTTCGCGTCCTCGACCGTCGGCACGATCTCGAACACGCGGCTCACCTTCGTGATGTCGAACACGATCTTCGGTCCCGGCTGAAGCGCCGCCAGCACGACCTTGCCGCCACCGGCCTTCGTCTTCTGCAGCACCTGCACGAGCACACCAAGCCCGCTCGAATCGATGTGCGTCATCTTGCCCAGGTCAAATAGGAGGTTCGTCCCCTCGCCAATGCGCCCCAGCAGCTCCTCGCGCAGAGCCGGCGCAACAGCGGCCACCAGACGGCCGTCAAAGATGACCTTGATCAGGTTTTCCTCTTTCGTTATTTCCCATGTCATTTCGGTTTTCTCCTTTTTCCACCTTCACTCAATTGAAAATCTCCCAGTCGCGCCGCAGGGACGGCGGCAGCGGCGCGCGCCTGCGCACGACCGGCGCCAGCTTGAGCAGAATCCTCACCACCGCCCCGTAGCCGAACGTCGCCAGATCTCCGACCGTGCGCCGCCGCCAGACCCACCGCGCCGCCTGATAGACCGTCCGACGCATTGCGCCGGTCCGACGCCCCGCAGCCATCACTTCATCCACCGCCTTCAGCCATTCCGCCTGTGCCTCGTCCCAACTGCACACACTCTCCTTTTGCGGTCGGAACTTCCACGCCACCGCCGCCGAATAGAGCGGTTCGCCGAGCGCCGCCGCCCGATCCTCCGCTTTCCAGAGATAGCCGCCGCGCGCGATCAGCCGCGCATCACCCGCCCCTAAAACGCATTTGTTGATGTTGCGGAGGATGAACGGACTGAGGGTTGAGGGTTGAGAGTTGAGAGTTGAAGACTGCATTCGCTCGTTGGCGAGCAGAAGCCCCACGCCCCGGTTCACGAGAAGGCGCACGGCCTCGGACCACGGAAACGCCGAAGGCGGGCGGACTTCAATCCCTTTGAACATCTCCGCGCCCTTCTTCCCGGCCACATCGAAGTACCCGTGGATGAGTTCCTGGATCATCACGCGTGCCTGATCATGGCGCAGCCGCCACGGCGTCCTCACGGCGAAATCGACATCCACGCCCAATTGTTCCGTCCAACGCCGAGACACCGGCTCCAGCGCAGTGCCGATGGCGGCGATCTCCGCGGCGGAAGCCCCTTCCTCCGTCACCGCAAAGAAATCGAGATCGTTGGAAAGCGCATTGTCGCCAACGCCGCCCTCGCCGCGTCCGTATCCGCCGCCCAGCACCACGCCCTGCAGACGCGGTACGCGAAGCGCATCGATCTCGGCGCCGATGGCTTTGATCGCCTCGCCCACCCGCCGATCCATCGCCGGGGCTTCGCCTGCGACATACAGACCCATCAATGGCTCCTCCCGTACGAGGTGCCGCAGAAGAACCGCCACAGCTTACGGAGCCAGCCGCCGCCGAAACCGCGGATATACTGCGCCACGCCCGGCTCGTCAACATCCGTCCAATGCCCTGTTTCGGCATCAATGATACGGCGCCCCACAACGATCTTGTCCTCCAGATCCAGCCCCATGCCCACATACGTGTCGTCCCCGATGATCGTGCGCTTGAGATGCGTCCCCTCGCCGATGAACGACCGCTGCCCCACGATGACATCGCCGTCCAGGCACACATTCCGCGCACACCAGGTGTCATCCTGCAGGATGACGGGCGGAATGACATTGGTGCCATGTTCGAGAATGACGTTTCGCCCGAGATACACATCCTTCTCGGCCGAATAGCCGGGCAGGGTGAAAAGCCAGGGATTCTGCAGCACCGCAATGCTGAGCCGCCGCCATGCCCGTATGTCTCTTACGGCGATACCCTGCGGCCGGCCCCTCATCCACCGTCCGCCCTTCCGGAGATAGAGCCCGACGGGCGTCTCTTCACATTCGGTGGAGGAAATCTCCTCGTAGGAGATCTCCCCCGGATTATGGCTCGTGAGGCACAGCCCCCATATGACGGCAAGACCGTCCTGTACGGGGTTCGTAAAGGGGCTGACAACATGATCCAAATCGTTCAGGCCCCGCGGCATCGCCCCCTTCCCAGGCTGGTAGATGACCGGGAGCCCCCGCGCCGTGAGGTTGTTGCTGTCGCCAAAGAGACGGTTGGAGAAATGCCAGTCAAGAATGCCGCACACGCCGAACCCGAACTTCTGGGCGCTCTCAAGGGCGTAGTCGAGGAAGCGGCGGCCTGCCACGGGAAGCTCCGCCGGACTCTGCCACGGCAGAAGATCATGCAGCCATTCGGACTGCACGACGGACGGCATGAGAAGGAGATTCTGCATCAGTAGGCTCCCCTCCCGCCAATGATCGCCGGGATCGTCTTCAGCAGAATCACGATATCCTTCCAGACACCCGGCGTGAGGATGTACTCTTTGTCGAGCCGCACCTGCTCATTGAACGGGATATCGCTGCGCCCCTTGATCTGCCAGAGACAGGTGATACCGGGGATCACATCCAGCCGCTTGCGGTCTTCAAGCGTGTACTCCTGCACCTCGCGCGGCACGGGCGGGCGCGGACCGACAAGACTCATGTCGCCGATGAACACGTTCCAGAGCTGCGGCAGCTCGTCCATGCTCGTGCGGCGCAGGAAGCGCCCCACCTTCGTGATGCGTGGATCCTCCTTCATCTTGAAGATCACGCCGTCAGCCGACTCGTTCTGAGCCTGAAGGGTCTCCTTCTGGCTCTCGGCATTCTGCACCATGCTGCGGAACTTGTAGAACTTGAAATGGCGGCCATACCGCCCCACGCGGATCTGGGTGAAGATGACGGGGCCACGGCTGGTCGTCTTGACGGCGATCGCAATGAGGAGAAACAGCGGCGAGAGCACCACCATCGCCAGGGCGCTGACGACGATGTCGCTGAGCCGTTTCACGATGTACGACATCTGCACCGTAAACTTCCACGCCATGAGCCGCAGACTTCGCCGCGAGTTGCCGTGCGCACGCGACGACAATTCGCGAACAAGCTGGTCCAGGTCGGCATCCTTGCTTTTGTCAAGCCAGTTTTCTGCCATCCCTAAACCTGCTCACAGTTCGGCTGAAAGCTTCTCTATCTGTGAAATGAGCTGGGCGGAGCTCTCCGTCTCCTGCAGCTTGGCGGTGTTTCGGAGCGAGATCGCCACCTCCGCCAGCGGCTGGTCGCCGGCGGCCAGCGCATTGCCCTTGAGGGTATGTGCGGCGGCATCAAGCTTGGTCCAGTCGCCGCCGGAGAGGGCGGCCTTCGCCTCGGCCAGCTTCTCGCCGACCGACTCCACATAGAGGGCATAGACGCTTTCAACCGTGTCAGCGTCGCCGCCAAACTGTTCGTTCAGATAGTTTCTGCAACATTCTTTCATTTGTTGTTTTCCTCCTCTTTTTCTGTATACGCCGTCTTCACATAATAGACGGTTTCGTTAAGTTGTCCATAGCGGTTGCGCACCACGCCGCTGCACAGCTCGCGCACCATGAGCCGCCCCCGTCCGTGGTTGCTCATGTCGCGGTTCAGCAGCTCGAACGCCGTCTCCGCGCTTCCGGCGGCGACCGCGATGCTGGGCTCCGGCGAGCCCCAGTCCCAGACCGTCAGCTCGGCGGAATCTTCGCGATGCTTCCGAAGGCGGATGCAGACCACCTCGTTCAGCCGCTCCACATCGTCGAAGCCGTGGTCATAGACGTTCATCACTTTTTCCTCGAGAACGAGCTGCACGCAATGGGCATCAACATCCGACCATCCTTCCTGCATGCACCATTCTCCGAGCTTGCGCGACGCATCATCCACAGCCGTCGGCGTAAGCGGCACCACCGCCTCGAACACGCCTTTCTTGATGATCCTCGGTCCAAAAAGCAGGATTGCCATGTCGTCCTGAAGATATTTGTACCCGAACTCCTCGCAGGCGATCATGAATTTGTTCGCGCCCGCCGGGAGCGTGCCGTGCACGCGTGCATCCTTCACGAACTCCTCGCGCATCTTCCGGAGGAACTCGAGCGGCACCCTCTCATGTCCGGATTCGTCCGCAGAGAGATCGTAGAGCCCATCCGTCACGGCGACGCACACGTCTGTCGGGGTAAGCTGATTCACGACAAGATCGCCCTTCGTATAGACGGTATCCGGGAAGAGCCCGATCGGCAATCCGCCCTTTTGCGAGGCGTAGGTGTGACCGTGCTGACCCTGTTCGGCATCTGTGATGAAGAGGTCCGGCGCACCGCAGCTGATCCACTGCACCTCGTTCTGCACGAAATCGTGAAGGCAGATGAGCGCGGTCATGTACGAGACGTCGGCGAGGTTCTCGCGGAAGAACCCCTGGAGCAGGTTGGCGACCTCGATGGGGCCAAGCCGCGACTCGCTGGCGGAGTGGAGGAGGTTCTTGAGGAAGGACTGCACGGCCGTCATGGCGAGCGCCGCCGCCGTCCCGTGCCCCTGGATGTCCCCCAGGATGTAGAGACGCGCCTCGTTTCCGAACGGGATCACCTCGTAGATGTCGCCGCTGACAATCTCCTTCGGCTGCCACCAGGTCGTATAGAAGGATTTGTCGTCAATATACGCGCGCACCGGCAGCATGCTGTGCTGGATGTGCGCCGCCAACCGAAGGGAGCGCTTGGTCTCCTCCACCTGACGCTCGATGAAACGCTCCACGCGACGCGACGCGACGACCCGCTGAACGCGCTTGAGAAGGACCTGCGGACCGACGGACTTCGGGAGATAGTAGCTCAAGGGGTCGGTCACGATGCGCTTGAGGAAACCGCTTCCCTCCTCGGGATCGAGCGCGGTAATGAAGAAGAACGGCATGGACTTGTCCTGCTCGCGCACGAGATTGCGGAAGTCGAACCCGTCCATCTTGCCCATGATGATGTCGGAGATCACCGCGCTGAAGGCATGGGGGTGTTCCTTCAGGATCTGCATGGCCTCTTCCACCGACGCGGCCTCCACCGGCAAATAGCCCGCGGATTTCAGTGTGGTGGAGATCACCAGCCGGATGAACCGCTCGTCATCCACCACAAGGATGGCCGTCTTGTCACGCAGATTCAGCGCGGGGGGGGACTTGGCGGTACACCCAACACCCTGCGGCAGCGGTTCCCCTGCCGTGGCGTTCAATTTCAGGCCGGGCGTAGACGCCTCGGACCCATTTCTCTCACTTGTCTCCACGCGACCCCCACAAAAGAAATTTCAAATGCTTGAATTATACCACTAAGGGCATTCTCGCGCAACATCCTGTTGCCATCTGCCAGTTAGCACCTATCGGCTTTGCGCGTAGATGAGATCCGGGGGCGGCGGGGCGGTGAATTCCACCCGCCTGTGCGTGGCCGGATGCGGGAAGGAAAGCGAGACCGCATGAAGAAGCGGACGCTGGGGCGGCGTGACCAGGCGACGGTCGCGGACGGCGTCCCCGTACAGCGGATCGCCGACGATCGGGTGCCCCAAATGCGCGGCATGCACGCGGATCTGGTGCGTGCGCCCCGTCTCGATCACGAACTCGACAAGCGCCAGCCCCCCGTGGCGGGCGAGCACCTGCCAATGCGTAACCGCCGGCGAACCGCCCTGCTCCACCACGGCCATCCGCTTGGCGTCAAAGGGCTTGCGCCCGATCTGCGTGCGGAGCGTGCCGGTGGCCGGGCGCGGCGCGCCATGAAGCACGGCGAGGTACGTCTTCTTCACGCGCCCGTGATTTTCGAATTCGCGCCGCAGGGTCCGATAGGCCGACTGCGTGCGCGCAAACACCATCACGCCGCTCGTCTCCCGGTCAAGCCGATGCACCACGCCCGGACGCTCCTCGCTGCCCACGCCCGCCATCTCCGGATAACGCTTCAGCAGAAGATCGCACAGCGTTCCGTCGGGATAACCTGGCGCTCGGTGGACGATAATGCCCGCCGGCTTGTTGACGACGAGAATGTCGTCATCCTCATAGATCATCAGCTGCTTCAACGGTCTTCATTTGCTCTTGTAGTACAGCAGACAGTGGCAGAACCCTTCGAATTCGGGATCCTTGATCTGGTCGCGGAACTCCTTGCACATGCACTTCGTCTCCTCAGTGCGCTGCAGGCGGCACGGACAGTACCCGCCCGTGCGCTTGAGACCGTCCTGAACGGTCTTCACGACTTCCTTGTCTGGATTCAGCGTAATCTTCATAGGTTAGCGGCTCGGGGTTAGTTGTTGGCGGAAAAGAGGAAAGACGCCGATGGAATCGAACCAGGCCTTCTCGCCCGGCGCCAGGCTCACGCCGAGGGCGATCTGCATCGCCGCCGCCCCGGCCGGCACGCGCACCGCGATCTCGCCGCGTCTCCAGCGCCCCGCCGCCTCGCCGAACGTCATGTGCTGCGACGCCGTCCGCAGATACCGGCCCTTCACGTCCTTCCACGCGACCGACGCGGACGTCGCCCCGCCGCTCGCCGCACACTTCACGAGATACATCCCGCCCGGCGTCACGCCCTTGATCGTGTAGGCGAAGCAGCCGCTCGGCACGCCCTCCGCGCAGAGCGACGTGCTGTCGCCGTCGCCGAACGTCCGATCGCACCCGAACGTCCCGCGATGGTTCGCCTTGTCTCCGGGCTGCCATGATCCAAACGGCTTCGGCACCTTGCCCTCCACGCAGACCGCGCAGTCGCCGTTCGGGACGAGGTTCGTCAATGCGCCAGACGCCTCAAGCTCAATGCGGCGGCGGCGCGCGAACGCGTCGGGATCCTTCACGGAGAAGATCGCGTCCGCGAACCCCGGCAGTTCGTCCTCCCAGCGCGCGGGATTGAAGCGACCCAGCCTGAATCCGGGCGGCCACTTCACGAACTGCCTCTTCTCGCCGTAGATCCACACGTACTCGTCCGCGGCATCCATTGCCTGCTCGAAGTTCCGGCAGAACGTCTCGAGGCGCGAGCCGTCGGTCGGCGGAAAGTACCAGGGCGAGTTTGTGGGGTTGATGTACATGTCGAGATAGAGGCCGAAACCCACCTGCATTTGGCGCGCATACTTCTCGCGGTTCTCCGGCGCGACGAGCGGAACGAGCGAGTTGCGCACGTGGCAGGCGGAGCGGTAGAAGTCGTTTTGGCCGGCCTCGTACCGGTAGGCGTTCTCGTTGCCGTCCACGAGCCTCGCCTGAGGCGGCATCACGTCGAGGATGCCGTTTATGAACGCCGGCCAAAGCGTGCCGCGCGCGCGGGCGGAGCTTTCCACACACCTCGCCGGGCACCCGTCGTTGCCCATCGAGAGGAACCAGAACGACAGCACCACCGCCTCGGGATACTCCCTGAACACGCCACGGAACACCTCCGCCCCGCGCCGCCGCGCGAGTTTGCACAGCTCGTCGTACCGGGGATCGCCGGGCCGCCATGAGAACTGGTACGCCCGCGAGTAGTCCTCGGTATCCATGTGCAGGCCGCGACAGCCGCCGTCGCGGGCGATGCACGCGGCCACGCGCATGTTCTCCGCCACGCGCGCCCACGCCGCGTCGTCCGACCACGCAATCCTCTTCCGCGGGGCGCGGAGCGTTATCAGGAAGTTGTCGCGGAAGGCCGCGTGCTCGGTCATCTTCCGGAGCTTCGGCACCATGGGCGCAAACATCTCGCAGGACCAGTCCTCGTAGTAGATGTTGCGCATCCCCACAGGCTTTCCGGCCGCATCCTTCCCGCGCAGCCACACGAGCACGCCGTCAAGTCCTGTCGCATCGAAGTTCTCGGCGTTCGCGAGGAAGTCGTCAACCGTGACGTTGTTGAACCCCCACCCGCAACCGATCGCCTTCTTCTTCGCCCCCTCGGCACACAGCACCGTTACGCACGCCAGCGCAACCACCAGAATACGTTTCATCTTTCGATCTCCCCTTCCGCAACCGTTCTTGATCGTTAGAGGGCACTCCCTCTTTCCCGCTTTTTCCTGCTACACGCCCCAGCGGTCCTCGCCGTAGGCGCGGATCCATTCCTTCGAGAGCTTCACCGCCGGCACGTCAAGCGCGGCGGCGAAGGACGGATGGAAGATGAGACCGGTCACCGTGCGGTCGGCAAGGAACTTGCGCGCGCAGTCGAGCTGCATCGCCATCCGCTCGGCGGAGACCGGTTCGCCGAGCGTGAAGTCCCACATGTAGAGACCGAGCAGCAGATCCTTCTTGGGGCCGATGAATTCGCGGCACTCCTTCACGCGGTCCGCCATCGTATTGATCTTGTCGCTCCGCCAGAACCACAGGCTCGTCTCGTCGCAGCATTCGAGATCGTGCTTGAACTCCTGCCGGAAGCCGTCCTGGTCGGAGTAGAGCACCACCGACAGACGCAGATTGTGCGCATGGACCTCGGCCGCGACCTTCTGGAGATCCAACCCCTTCTGCCCGATGTTCGCCGGACGGAAATAGTCGTCGAGGAAGCAGCCCGTGAGATTCGGGAAGTTCGGCTGGATCTCCTCGAAGGCGATGCGCATCTTCTCCTTCACGGAGCCTTTCGCGCCATCGGCGATGCCGAACGAGATGCGCTTAAGGGAATGGAACTGCTCGAAGTAGTTCCCCCAAGGATATTCCGGCATGTTGCCCCAGCGGATCACGCAGTCGTTCGGGATGCCCATCATGCGGCAGCCCTCCGCCTGATCGACGGTCGGGCCGGGCCAGATTTTGGCGGAGTTGCGCGGGAACGAGCGCCGCGACATGTCGGGGTGGTGCCCCCACATCCACAGCCGGTCGCGGATCGTCTCGCCGTAGAACTGACCACACCCACACAGCGAACGGCAACCACCGGCCGCGGCGATTCCCGCCACCGCCAGATCCTTGATGAACTCTCTTCTTGTGTTTTTCATGTTTTCCTCCTTTAGCGCGGCTCAAACGCAAGCGGCTGGTCCGAGACCGCAAAACCCTGTAACGTGAGATTGTTGTTCAGATGGGGACGCAGACGGAACGTGTGCCGTCCCTTCTCGAACTTCATCGGCGCGACAAACCCCGATCCGCTGAACTTCCCCTTCTTGCCCGGCGACACCATGTTCCACACCGCGTGCGTCGCCCACGTGCGCACCATTGCCGGCTTGTACGCGCCGCCGTCGACGGAGATCTCCATGAGCGGGAAATCCTGGTCCACGCCCTGCACCCGCGCGAACAGCCAGTAGTCGCCCGCCTCCGCGACGTCGAACGCAAGCTCGACCGGCTCGCCCTTCTTGCACGACGCGTTGTTGAACGCGACCGGCGCCGGCAGCATAGAGTACATCGTCCGCGTACCGGCCGGAACGGGGTTCTCCGGCGGCGCGAAGTCCGTACGCTCCGCGTAAACCGACACGCAGCGCGAAAGTCCTTCCGGGGTGCGAACGAGAAACGCCGCGCGCCAGAAGCGCCGGTCCTTCATCTTCTCCGGCCTGAACGTGACGCGGAACACGTTCTCGCCCTTCTTCAGCGTGCCCTGCGACGGCTCCACATCAAACCAGTCCGAGGTGAAGTTCTTGCGCACGACGAACGGCTGTTCGGCGGTGGCGGTCGCCTTGAACGTCACAGACTTCGGCGCGGCTTCGTTCCCCGCGACCGTCACGCCCGTGATGCGGCCCGTATCGAGAAGGAACGGCAGGTCGCGCACCGGGTACTTCGTTGCGACGTCGCGCGGCACCTCGTCGGTGGAGAACACGTTTGAGCTGCGGATGTCGTAGCGCGAATCCGCCCCGATCTGCGGCTTGAACTCCTTCTCGGCGAAGTAGTTCCCCCAGATGCCGGCGTAGGGCGAATACCAGTACATGTCGAACGCCGACGTCTTGATGCAGGGGTTCACGAAGCCGAACTCCTCGCCGCAGGGACCGAGCAGGTTGTCGATCACATAGACGGGGCTCACAAGGCATCCCTGGATGGAAACCGCCGAGAGCGCGTTCTCGAAGCGGTTTCGGAAGCAGCGCACGTTCTGCTGCCCGCCGTCAAGCTCGATGCAGTCGTCGTTCGCGAAGATGCAGAAGTTCCCGTAGATGTCCGCGTCGCGGTTGAACCCGCCGGCGGGCCCGAAGTTGTCGCAGCCCTCGATCGCGTCGTTCCAGCGGTGGAGGTCGGAACCCACGAGATCGTTCCAGCGGAGCACGACCGAATGGCCGACGCGGAACACGAAGATGCCCTGCATCCCCGCCGGATGCGAATAGTACCAGCTGTTCGCGCGCCCGCGCGGATCGTGGATGTAGCAGCGCTCCACCACGATCTCCTCCGTCTCGGGATAGATCATCACGCCCGCATCCCAGTCGATGGAGGAGCGCCCGTCGCCGGTGAAGCACTTGCCGCCGCTCGTCGCCGTGAACCGCGGCACGCCTGCGCGCCCGTAGCCGTAGATTTCGCAGTTGCGCACGCGCACGCCCTTCGACTTCGCGATGAAGACCGGATTGTTCTGTCCGGGATTGCCGCCGCCGCCCTGGATCACCATGTCGTCGAGCAGCACATACCTTGCATGCTGCACGTCGAACACCGCCGTCATCAAGTCCTTGCCGCCCAGCACCGTGCCGGGTTTCGCCGTGTAGCGGATCCAACCGTCGGGCGTTCCCTGGTCGCGCACCTTGATCGGGTACGTCGCCGTCGCGGGATCGATCACCACCGTACGCGCCACCGGCACGTCGCTCTTCCAGGTGCGGAACGCGCCCTGCGCAAGCGTCTTGCCGCCCGCCGTCAGCCGCGCCTCGTAGCCCGAATCCTCGTCAAGATAGAAGAGCGAACCGCGGTAGTTCTCCGCATCGCCGAAGAAGATCGGCGTTTCGCCTCGGTGCCATTCGCCGCCCGCCTTCCTGTACTCGAGCGCGATCCCCTCCACCGGCGCCTTCACGCCCCAGCAGACCGAGCACGAGCAGAAGGTCGGCGTGAGGCGCAGCTCGCCCGGTGCGGCGGGATTGATGAGCTTCAGCCGCTGCTCCATCTGCATCGGTGGATTCTGCTTCGACCAGGCAGAAACCTTGAACCCCTTGGGCGGAAACTCAAGCGGATATTCCGGCGCGTCGTACCCGAGCAGCGCGTTCACGCACCAGAGGAGCGGCGCCTGGCCATGCGGATCGCCGTTGATCTTCTTGCGGTCGTAGTAGTACTGGCGGTCGTTCTTCGCGCCGGTGCCGCAGCAGACGTTCGCCACGTTGCCGTCCGCATCCATCGTCTCGCACACCGCGAGATAGGCCTTGCGCGCGGCGGGCGCATAGGTGGCGGCGTCGAGCCAGCCGTGCTTCACGCCCTTGATGAACGCGAACGCGAACATCGCCGTGCCGGACGTCTCGCCCCACGACTCCGGATCGTCCACGAGCTGACCCCACAGCCCGTCCGGACGCTGGAACTTGAGAAGCGTCTCCATCATCCGGCGATAGCCCGCGAGGATCTGGTCGTAGTGGTCATCGCCCGGCTTCAGGTACTGGAGGATCATCGGCATGCCGGCCGCCATCCAGCCGTTGCCGCGCCCCCACCGGAACGGCACGTCGGCGGCATGGTTGAAAAGTCCGTTCGGCAGCTGGAGCTTGTCGAGATACAGGCACATCTCCTTGGCGGCGCGGGCGATGTAGGTGCGGTCGCGCGTAGCGCGGTACGCCTGCGTCTGGAGGACGTTGATCATGTACATGTCGTCGATCCACAGGCGCGTCTGGCCCGAATAGCCCTGCTTCAGGTACTCGCGCTGCTTCTCGGGTTCAACATAGTGGCTCTTGAGCCACTTGGGGAAGTTGTCGAGATCGTCCGGACGCGGCGGCTCCCACTGGTCGTCGGCATAGCGCAGGCCCATCGTGAGCGCGCGCTTGTCGCCCGTGAGGATCGCCACCTCAAGCGGTACGGCGCCGAAGATGTTGAAGTCCACATGGCGCGGCTTCGTGACCTTGTCCTGTTTCGCCCCGCCCGGATAGAACGGATGGAGGCGCGACGTGAGCTTGCGCTGCAGATCGGCATCCTTGATCAGCGAGGCGTACTCCAGCGCATTCACCCACAGGCTCGCGACGGAATACACCACATACTTCCCGCCGCCGTAGTTGCCGCCCGTGAAGCCTTTCGCCTGATATCCTTCCGGCTCCGTGGACATGAACTGCTTCACGATGCGCGCGCCCACCTCCTTCGGTTCCGTGCCCGCCGGCCAGCCTTCGAATGCCGCCGGCCGCGCAGCCGCTCCCGAGATCGCCGCCGATACCGCGGCCGCAAATGCCATACGCGTAATTCTACCTCTCATGCGAATCCTCCTTGAAATGTGTCCCATTATACCACAAGTTAACGCCCAAGCGCAGCGATGCTATAATAGGGGGCGTACTTTTGGGCGTACTTTGGAGTTAATTCCTTGTGTCGCCCCAACAGCAAAACGGAAGGAAGGAAAACGCAACAATGCCAACAAAGCACAATGAAAACAAGGGTTTCACAGACATCCACACGGAAAATGGATGGTGGGCTATAGTGGATTCGAACCACTGACCTCTTCCATGTCAAGGAAGCGCTCTAACCAACTGAGCTAATAGCCCGAAAAACGGCGCGTAGTATAGCAGAAGGCCGTTTTAGACGCAAGCGCTTTTCTCTTGATTTTATTTCCGCCCGTCTCCCCGCCCCTTGGGCCTACGCTCAGTCAATCTCTTCAAGACGGATCTCATCAAGCCACATCGTGCCGGTCGCCTCGGTGATGCGGAACTCAAACCGCACGTCCTCGTCGCGCGCCGTGAACACATGCGAAAGATGAAGCCAGTCGAAGGTGCCGGTGAGGAGTGGCTGCGGGTGCTTCGTGTAGAGCTCCTTCCCCTCCCACATGCAGAGCCCCGCACCCTCGGCCGCATGGTACGGCTCGACATTCTCGCCCTTGGCGAAATACGAAAGCCGATAGCGGCGCCCTTTCACGAGCCGTACCTTCTGCACGCAGGTGGCGCGACGGTAGCGCTCCTTGTCCACGCCGGTCGAGGTCGTGAGCTTGGCGGAGGCGGCGCCCGCCACCTTGCACGCGGTGTCGAACGTGAGCGAGCCGTCCTTCACGCTGTTGCTCCAGCCGCCCGGGCCATCCAGCGCACCGTTCTTCAGGAGGGAACGGTCCGGTCGCCCGGCGCGGCGCTTCAGCTCCTCCGTCACCGAGACGTCCGCCGCCCGCCGCTCGAGCGGCGCGAACACTTCGGCGCGCGTCACCGCCACGGCGCGTCCCTCGCGCGAATCGGCCGGCACCGCCGCGGCCGCCGCGTCGAACATCGCCGCAAGCCGCTTGATGACCGATTCCGAGTAGATCTTCGTGAAGAGATCGCCGAACGAAGGCATGACCATCACCGGACCGAGCGCCGTATCCTTCGTGCCGTACGACTGCACGCCCTTCACCCAGCAATCCTCCAAAAGGTCAAACACCGCCTTCATGTGCTTGCCGGCCGCGCCGAACAGCTTCGTGTGGTAGTCTTCCAGCAACGCCTCGATATCGAGGTGCGGATCCCAGCCAAGACGCGAATAGACGTACACGTTGAGGGCGTCGAACATGAAGCGGTCCGTCTCGATCTCGGCATAGCCGCCCTTGATCCACGGCTCGGCAAGCGAAAAGAACTTCGCGTAGGCGCGCGGCGAGATCTGCGGGATGTCGGGATACCGCCCGCCGTACTTGCCCGGATACGTCCAGAGCCAGACCTTGTGCCCCAGCTTCTCCGCCCAGGCCTTGATCTCATCCAGCTGCGCCTTGAGCGAGGCCGGCGTCTCCACGCTCCACGGACCGCGCTCCGCGACCATCACCTGCACGTTCGGCGGCAGCGCGACGGCGGGAACGCGCCGGTACGGATGGTAGGCCATCATCGTGAGATCGCCCTTCACGCCTTCGCGGATGAGACGGTTGCCGAAATCGGCGATCATGTTCCACAGGAGATCGGTGGCATACATCTGCTCGCCCTTGTTGTACGCCGCCTGGCACTTCGCGCAGTGGCACTCCATGAACGAATCCTCCGGCATGAGATCCACGTACCGTCCCCCCACGCAGTTCGATCCCCACGCCTTCAGTCCGCGCGAGGATGGCGGCTGCCCCGTCAGATACGCTTTCGCATCCTGATAGATCTCCTCCCGGATCGGTGACGTGTAGCACAGCTTCCCGTTCCGGCAGTGCGGCACCGTTCCCGTATCCCGCAGGTAACGCGTCCCGTCCTTCTGCAGGCAGAACCAATCGGGATGCTCCTTCGCGAAACGCGGCACGTAGTGGAACTGACGCTGCCCGTGGCAGCAGGGCGTGCGCTGCGTGCCGTACCGCAGACGGATCCGGTTCAAGCTCTGAAGCGCCACCATGGGGATGGACTTGTCATACCAGATGCCGCCGGCGCGATGCGACGAGTAGTAGCGCTCCGTGAACACGGGCTCGATCTTCTCGCGTCCCTCCGGCACCTCGACGGCCGTCCGGCGCGGAACCACCGTGCCGATATCGCCTGGGAAGAAAAACCGGCATCCGGCAAAGCGCTCCAGGAAATCATACACCGCAAACACCGTCGCGCGCTCCACCATGAAAGGGCCCCTCCCCTTCGCCGTCAACGCAGGGTCCACCTTCGGATCGTCCACGCCAACGAGATAGATGCGGTTCCCCTTCGCGAGACGCCAGAAGCCATCCCGCACGAGCGGTGCGGGGTCAAGCCCTTCCGCACGGCTCCACACATTATCGCCGAGGATCAAGTTGACGCGCGAATCGTCCGGCGCCGCAGAAACCGGCACGGGCGCCCCCAGCACCTGCGCCAGAAAGTTCGTCAGCTCCGCCGCGGCGAAGCGCACCGCCGGCGCGCCGTCCGGCGCCATCACCACCTGGACGCGCGCGGGCTCCAGACGCACGCACGGCACCTTCTTTGCGTTTTGGCCGTCACCCATCGCCAGCAGGGCACCCATTAGGCACACACCCGCCGAAAACCATTTTCGCTTGCTCATGTTTCTACACCGTTTCCTTTTTCTCTGAATGGTCGGCAATTATAGCATGTCTCTTCACCAAGCGGGAAACAAAACGCACGATAAGACCGAAACCTTCCTCCGTCCAGAATGCAATGAAGCGCCGCCCGGAAGGGACGGCGCTTCATGCTCGGTTTTCCACCGCAGGGATCAGGCCTCTGCGTCGGCCTCTTCCATGGCGGCGCGGCGGCTGAGCTTGATGCGGCCGCGGTCATCGACGCCAAGGCACTTCACGCGCATCTTGTCGCCGACCTTGCAGACGTCCTCAACGGAGCGCACGCGACGGTCGGAGAGCTCGGAGATGTGGCAGAGTCCGTCCTTGCCGGGCAGGATCTCGACGA
This sequence comes from uncultured bacterium, assembly GCA_902779565.1. GTDB lineage: Bacteria > Verrucomicrobiota > Kiritimatiellia > RFP12 > UBA1067 > UBA1731. Next base: position 27,816 of record CACZCD010000039.1, read on the forward strand.
ACGCGCCGAACTCCTTGATGCCGGTGACGGTACCCTCGTAGGTCTTGCCGGGCTCGGCCTCGGCCGTGACGGCGTTGACCTCGCGCTTGGCGGCCTCCATCATCTCGTTGGACGTGGCGAACACCGACACGATGCCGAACTCGCCCTCCTCCTCGATGTCGATCTGGGCGCCGGTCGTCTCGCAGATGCCGCGGATCGTCTCGCCGCCCTTGCCGATGAGCGCGCCGATCTTGTCGGCGGGGATCTTGATGACCTCCATGCGCGGCGCGTACTTGTTCAGCTCGGCGCGCGGCGCGGGGATCACGCTCTCCATGAAGTCGATGATCTTCAGGCGCGCGTCGTGGGCCGCCTTCACGGCGCCCTCCACGAGATCCCACGTAAGGCCACGGAGCTTCAGGTCAACCTGGAAGCCCGTGATGCCCTTCTTCGTGCCGCCCACCTTGAAGTCCATGTCGCCGCAGTGGTCCTCGGCGCCGAGGATGTCCGTGACGAGCACCTTCTGGCTCTGGTCGGCGTTCGTGAAGAGGCCGATCGAGATGCCGGCGACCGTGCGCTTGAGCGGCACGCCCGCGTCCATGAGGGCGAGGCAGCCGTTGCAGATCGACGCCATCGACGATGAACCGTTCGAGCCCATGATCTCGGAGACCACGCGGATCGAATACGGGAACTCGTCGGGAAGCACCTCCGCGATGGAACGCTCGGCGAGCGCGCCATGGCCGATCTCGCGGCGGCCGGTGGAGCCGAGACGGCCCACCTCGCCGGTGCAGTACGGCGGGAAGTTGTAGTGGAGCATGAACCGCTTGGAGAGCGGACCACCCGTCACCGAGTCAAGCTCCTGCGCATCCTTCTTCGTGCCGAGCGTGACCGTCGCGAACGACTGCGTCTCGCCGCGCGAGAAGATCGCCGAGCCGTGGACGCGCGGCAGAACGCCGACCTGCGCCGCGAGCGGACGGATCTCGTGCTGGGCGCGTCCGTCGATGCGGAGCCCCTTCTCCAGAACATTCTTGCGCACCGTCTCGATCTCGAGCGCATCGAAGAGATGCACGAAACCGACGGCATCGACCTCAGGCCACTTCTCGGAGACCTTCTTGAGCAGGTCCTCCTTGATGGCGGCCACCTTGCCCTGGCGCTCCAGCTTGCCCTTGATGAGCAGCGCCGCCGCAAGGGCTTCGCCGCCTTCGGCGCGCATGAAGTCCATCTTGTCGGCCGGCTGCGGGATGTCGTGGATGTCCTTGTCCGGCTTGCCGAGCGCGCGGCGCATCTCGATCTGGAGGTCGATGATCTTCTCGACTTCCTCATGCGCGCGCTTGAGCGCCGCCACGAAATCCTCGTCCGAAACCTCCGAGGCCGAGCCCTCCATCATGAGGAACTTGCCGCGGATGCCGGCGTAGAGAAGATCGATGTCGCTCTTCGCCTTCTGCTCGTGCGTGGGGTTGATGATCCACTCGCCGTCGATGCGGCCGATGCGGACGCAGCCGATCGGACCCATGAACGGGATCTCGCTGATGTGGAGCGCCGCCGAAGCCGCGTTCACGGCGAGGAAGTCCGCCTCGCGCGTGCCATCGCTCTGGATGAGCATCGAGTTGACCTGCACGTCGTTGTAGTAGCCGTCGGGGAACAGCGGACGGATCGGACGGTCGCACATGCGGGCCGTGAGAATCTCCTTCGAGCTGGGGCGCGCCTCACGCTTGAAGAAACCGCCCGGGAACTTGCCCGCCGCGTAGAACTTCTCGCGATACTCGCACTGGAGCGGGAAGAAGTCGATGCCCTCGCGGGGCGTATCCGTGTTGGTGACGGCTGTGAAGACCGTGTTGTCGCCGTACGAGACGGTGACCGCCCCTGCCGCCTGCTGCGCCAGAAGCCCGGTTTCGATCACGAGATCCTGTCCGCCGATCGAAACCTTGAACTGTTTGGTACCTTCCATCTCTGATATCCCTTACCGGCGGAGGCCCAACTTCTTGATGAGATCCTTGTACTTCGCCTCGTCCTCGCGCTTGAGGTAGTCGAGGAGCTTGCGGCGGTTGTTCACCTTGCGGAGAAGGCCGTAGCGGGACGAGTGGTCCTTCTTGTTCTGCTTCAGGTGCTCGGTGAGCGCCTGGATCTCTTTCGTGAGCGTGGCGATCTGGACCTCAGAGGATCCCGTGTCACGGTCGTGGCGTCCGAATTCACTGCGGACGGCTGCCTTGTCTATCATTGTTTTTTCCTTTGTTTTTTGTCTTGGTAAGCTGATTCGGTTCTGTCGCCGAGGACGCAACCGCTTGCCTCCGCTGCGTATTCCGGCGATTTCCTGCCACGACAGACGAAGGCACGTTCCCAAGGAAAGGGAACACCCGCGAGAGGGAACGAATCCTAAGTCGGTCGCAGAAAAGGAGGTGTATAATACCATAACCGCCCTTCCGGCGCAAGGGGGGGCGAGGCGGTCATTGCTTTTGGGGGCGTTGGCTACCGGAGGATGAATGCCGTTCCGCGAATCCGGACGAACTGCACGGCGGTTGGCGTGACGCGCATTTCCCACTTCGCCGGCAGCGCCTCGCCCGTGAGCGTGGGCGTGCCCGTGAACGCCGTTCCCGTCACAGCCGTATAGCGGATGGCCGAGCCGGTGGCGAGCGCGTCCGTGTCGCCGAGGAGCTTCAGCTCCTTGCCGGTGAGGTCAACCGCGCCGGAGAGGGGAACGGACTTGTTCGCCATCAGGTCCTCCACTGAAATCTCCATCGAGAAGGACGCCGGCAGCTCCGCGTTCGACGCATTGATCACCGAACCGCCGCCCGCACCGTACGCGATCGACTTGATGCTGCCGCGCTTGCTGTCGAAGTCGAGCTTTGCGCCGTTCATCAGCACGATGGGCGAGTTGGTGGAGATGCCGTAGTCGATGCCGGCCTTCAGTGTGCCGCCCTTCACGTAGGTGACGCCGCTGTAGTCGTTCGTCGCACTGAGCGTGAGCGTCCCCGAGCCGAACTTCACGAAGTCGCCGGGCGTATTCGCCCCCAGCGTGCAGGTGGACGTTCCGAGACTGACACCTTTCATCGTGAAGGTCGCCGTGGGCGCTTCCGTGTAGCCGTAACCCGGGCAGATCACGTGCGCGCCCGTCACGCGCCGCGCCTTGGAATCATAGTCCGCATACGCCTGCGCGAAGGAACCGCCGCCCCCGCTGATCGTCACCACCGGCGAGCCGATAAGCTCCTTCTGTGCGAGCCCCTCCGGCAGCGGCACCGAGACAATGCCATTGCCCTTCGCTTCGATGATGGAGGTGTTGATGGTCGGCGACTTGCCGTTCGTGTCGATGTACGCACCGCCAGGATAGAGGGTGTACACCGCAAGGTTGGTCGTCGCCAAGCTGCTCGCGATGACCGACAAGCTGTGCCTCGCCTTATAGGTGCCGCCGTTGAAGTTCATGTAGGTCGTGTTCTTCGTGTAGCTGCCACCCTTGTAGGTTATGTTAGCCACATCCATCAGGCCCGCGTTGAGATTGATGTGGAATGTCCCGTTCTTTTGATACCCTACAATGCAGGCTCCTGTGTTCAGGTAGTGTGCATTAGGGCCGTCGAGCGTGAGCGTAGCGACGAACGATGTTGAATAGCCGACGATGAGATAATGCCCGCCGTCATTAAGCTTGGTGATGGAAAGCTCCCCGCCCTTCATGTAAAGATGTCCGTTACCGCTGTTGGCGAGTACGAGCCACGGGTCATGGAAGCCAGGTATATAATGTTGGCGCACCGTTGCCGTGCCGCCATGAATCGCAAGGATGCCCTGCCCAGAATCGGAGGCTATGCAGGTGCGTCCAATAAGGTCAAGATTTCCGCCTGAAAGCTCATAGTAACCATATCCCGTGTTTCCGATCAGGCCCGTTTTCCCTTTGTAGGAGGAATGGGATGCGCCGAGGAATGCCACGTCACCGCCCCGCTGGAACACGGAACCACGGCTCTTAGTGTCACCATAAGCGAGCACGAAGTTTGACGTAATTACGGAATCCGGCTCGATGGTGAGCGAGCCAACGCCGTACCAGCCGGGAAATGTGCCGCCATGGCTGGTGACAGCCGTATAGTTCGTCGCTCTGGTACAAGCCAAGAAGGAATTGGTGACGACCATGTAGCCGGGCTTGTCTGCGTATGTCGTGTTCCAATGCTGGTTGCCAAGCGTGATGAAGGAGTTTGTCGTATTGACGGACTTCGCGCCATCGAACACGAGCGTCCCCACCTCCTGCGAATGGGCGGTTGTCGATCCTGCGGCGAAGAGATTCGTGACAAGGTCCCGTCCACCGCGCCGAACGCATACCGCCTGTCGTCAAGCGACGACGTCGTGACCGAGACCGTGCCGGTGCCATCGGAGGAAAGGTATCTGACACTATCGGCAACCTGTGCCCAATCGTCGCCCGAAAGCGTATAGGCGGCGTTCTCCGACTGCGAGGCGTCAAGCGAGATGAACGCGTTCTTCTTCAGCGTCACCGCGTCCGCGAACTCGACGATCTTCGCGGGTGTCCACGCCGAACAGTCCGACTTCACGTCAAGCGCGATGCGCGCGGTCGTGCTCGTCACCGCCGCATAGTTCGGCGCGCTCCCCGGCGCCGCAAGACGGAGCGAGGCACCGCTCGCGCCATTGACGGTGAGCGAACCCTCGAACGTGTTCGCCGGATTCGCGAGATACACGCGCGAATAGCCCGACACCAATACGTTGCCCTCGCCGCCGATCGCGCCGGACACGGTGAGATGGCAGTTGTCGGCGGCTGAAAGATACAACTTCAGCGTTGACGACGCGCCCTTCACCGTAATCGGCCCCGCCAGCGTAAGGCCGTGCTTGTCGTACTCGCCGAACGGATACGGGGCGAACTGGTGGTTGTGCCATACCGTCACGAGGCCATTCACCTCCAGCGCGTATTGCTGAACCGACATGTTCTCCTTGCCAGTCGAACCTTCCCTGTAATCAAGGGTCACGTTGTTCCCGGCCGAGATCTTCGTGCGGACGCCATCCACCACATTGAAATTCACAACGGCGCGAATGCACAGCGCACGCCCGGCCCCTGCCGTGGAGGATTCCGGCACACACAGTTCGCCGCCGCCGCTGATCGTGGCGTTGCTGAAATAGTAGTCCCCGCTTCCGGTGACGGTGAGCTTATGTCCCTTCATGCTGAGCGTGCCGCAATGGTAGTAGTAGCAGCTCGATCCATCCGCAAAGATTTCGGCGTCGTCCTCAAGGATGATGTTCTTGATGTCGGAGGTGCCTGTATTCTGATAGGTGCACACCCAGATTGCGCCCTTGCCGTTCTTGCCAGAGCCCGAAATGTGAATGGGGGTCTTCCACAGCAGGTTCTTCTTTTTCATCTCGTTTACGAACTTCATTGTCGCGCCGTTCTCGATCCAGAGAGTCGCGCCGTTGTCGTCGAAGGACCCGAACGCGGCGACAACCATCGGCGTGACGATGCCGCCCTTCAGGATGTAGTTGCCTTTGAAATTGCTGCTCGCCGCAACGGTGAGCGTCCAGTCGTAGTCGCTATCCTTGATGATTGCGCCGGAGCCGCTGAACGGAATCGCCGGCGGCGTTTCGCCGGTGAAGCGGATGGCGGCGGTTGCGCTGCCAAACGTGATCTTGGTGAGGGCGTTCACATACGGCATGTCCGCCTCTTCCGCAAGGTTGGTCACGCCCGCCGCAATCGTGACCTCGCCGGACAGTGCCGACCAGTCAGGGTGTTCTTCAGCCGCGAACGCCGCCGCACAAAGCGCTGCCATGGCGATCAAGAATGTCCTATGCATCATCTACCTGCCTTTCTGCACCTTTTAATCTCCAATGCCGCACATTATACCAAAAGTATTTTCATTCTCAAATACAAAATGCACACGGGGAATCGCGACATTTACTGTCCGCCGAACCAGACAAGCGGGTCGCGGAAACGATCCATCCATTTCGGCTGACGGCGGGCAACGAGGATTCGAGCCCCCAACGCCGCCGCCGCGGCCTTCAGCTCCGGCGGCGAAAGCGAAAGCGCCGCCGTGGTGAGCGCATCGGCGACAGCGCCCGTGGGAGCAAGCGCCCAACTCTGCTCCCACCGCGTTCGCTTTAAGCCACGCCGCACGTCCCAGATATGCGCACCCTGAATTTCCGTCCCGCTACCGGAAAGCGCTCCTGCCGACACGTCCTCCACAACGGGAAGACGCGTACGCCCCTTGAAGGGGCCTCCCACGCCCAATGGCCAAACGCCGCCTGAAACGAGCACGGTGCTCGTGCCCGCATCGAAGAGCCACCGTTTCAGTCCGAACTGCTCACCTTCGAGGATCTTCCGGCACTCATCGAGCGCAAACCCCTTCCCGACGCCGCCGAAATCGAGCGCGACCGCTCCCTTGACCGCCACGCGGCAATGTTCCGTATCGATGATGAGGTCGGAGAAGTTCCTCCGCTCAACGGTCGGGTCGAACGCACCGGCC
>CACZCD010000039.1:34236-35809 GCA_902779565.1 uncultured bacterium
GACAAGCAGATCGATCGTCTCGCGCGCGACGGTGGCGGTTTGGCCGGGCGCAAGGGACCGGATCACCGCCACGTCGCTTGTATCGTTGAATTTCGTGAGCAGCAGCTCCAGCGCATCCAAGCGGTCAAAGCACGCTTGCGCGGCGGAGGCGGCAAGCGCTTCGCTCTCGTCCTCAATCATGAGCGAGAACTCGGTGTCCATCGCCTTATGATGATATCGATGCAAAGGGGAGCTCCATAATGTCGTGCGCTTTACAAAAAAGGACGCGCCGGAGCGCGTCCCTTATTCGCTTGAAACAACCGCCGATTACAGCTTGTTGTTGGAGCCGAGCACCTTCATGATCTTGTGCACGTACATCTTCTTCATGTTCTCGCGCGCCGGGGTGAGATACTGGCGCGGGTCGAAGTGGCCCGGATTCTCCGCGAGGTGCTTGCGGATGGCCGCCGTCATGGCGAGACGCGAATCGGAGTCGATGTTGATCTTGCACACCGCGCTCTTCGCGGCCTTGCGGAGCTGCTCCTCCGGAATGCCCACGGCATCCGGCAGCTTGCCGCCGTACTTGTTGATCGTATCGACCTCGTCCTGCGGGACGGAGGAGGAGCCGTGAAGCACGATCGGGAAGCCGGGGAGCTTCTTCTCGATGGCCTTCAGCACGTCGAACGCGAGCGGCGGCGGAACGAGCTTGCCCGTCTTGGGGTCGCGCGTGCACTGCTCCGGCGTGAACTTGTAGGCGCCATGCGAGGTGCCGATGGAGATGGCGAGCGAGTCGCAGCCCGTCTTCGTGGCGAACTCGACGACCTCCTCGGGCTTCGTGTAGTGGGACTCGGCGGACGACACTTCATCCTCGACGCCGGCCAGCACGCCCAGCTCGGCCTCGACGGTCACGTCGTGCTTGTGCGCGTAGTTGACGACCTTCTTCGTGAGCTTGATGTTCTCCTTGAACGGCAGGGAGGAACCATCGATCATCACGGACGAGAAGCCCGTGTCGATGCAGCTCTTGCACGTCTCGAAGCTGTCGCCGTGGTCCAGGTGAAGGACGATCTGCGGCTTCTTGCAGCCCAGCTCCTTCGCGTAGGCGACCGCGCCCTCGGCCATGTAGCGGAGAATCGTCGGGTTCGCGTACTTGCGCGCGCCCTTGGAGACCTGCATGATGACGGGGGACTTCGTCTCCACCGCCGCCTGGACGATGGCCTGCATCTGCTCCATCGTGTTGAAGTTGAAGGCCGGAATCGCATACCCGCCCTTGACCGCTTTCGCAAACATCTTCCTCGTGTTCACGAGACCGAGTTTCTTGTAGCTGACCATTTTTCGTTCCTTTTCCCTGATTGGGTTTGAAATAAATTGCGTGATATTATACCTTTTCCCGCCTCAATTTTCAAGCCCACCCTTTTTTGTCATGGGGTGGGTTAGTGAATAACAGAAAGATGATCATGCTTGGAGTATAAACATGTGGTGTGTGTTTGCGTGTCAGTATGCGGGGAATGCCGCCGCAACCTCACCCGCCCGTGGCGGAGGGCGCCTGGCTGCGTCCTCGCCCCGCTCGGCAATCGCCAGATTGCCGTCGGGGGCGAGT
>CACZCD010000040.1 GCA_902779565.1 uncultured bacterium
GTTTCATTGCATCATTCCTTTCCCTATCATTTTTCCCAATGCGACGAATTGTACCAAAAGCCATTTCCCCGCACAAGCGCGGCAGACACATCGATTCGCACAACAGCTTGTTGCGACATTGTGGTATAATACGCGCCCCGTATGCAGACTGTATATTTTGACAACAATGCGACAACGCGCACGGCGGATGAGGTGCGCGAGGCGATGCTCCCCTTCTTCGGCGAGCTTTACGGCAACCCCTCTTCAATGCATGCGTTCGGCGGTGGCGTGGCCAAGCATCTCGCCGAGGCCCGCGAACGCGTGGCCGCGTTCCTCAACTGCTCCCCCGAAGAAATCCTTTTCACCTCCTGCGCGACGGAGTCGGACAACACCGCCCTGCGCGGCGTAGCCGAGTGGTACGGCACTGGCACGAAGATCATCACCACCGCCGTCGAACACCCCGCCATCCTCCAGCCCGCGCGGCGTCTCAAGGCGCAGGGCTACACAGAGGTCGAACTTCCTGTGAACGGTGTGGGCCAAATCAATCTCGACCAGCTCCGCGCCGAGCTTCAGGGCACGAAGAACGCCCTCGTCTCCACCATGTGGGCGAACAACGAGACGGGCACCGTGTTCCCGCTCCGCGAGATCGCCGAAATCGCCAAGGAATACGGCGCCACGATGCATACCGACGCCGTCCAGGCCGCCGGCAAGGTGCCGATCGACGTCCAGAAGATGCCCGTTGACATGCTCTCCCTCTCGGGACACAAGTTCCATGCGCCGAAAGGGATCGGGCTTCTCTACGTGCGCAAAGGCACGAAGTTCAAACCGTTCATGCTTGGGGGACATCAGGAGAACGGACGACGCGCCGGCACGGAGAACGTCCCCTATATCGTGGGGCTCGCCAAGGCCTGCGAACTGGCGACAGCAAACTGGCAGGCCGAAGCGACCGCCGTCGGCGCGCTCCGCGACAAGCTTGAGGCCGGCATCCTCGCGACCTGCCCGAACGTCCGCGTGAACGGCGACACGCAAAACCGCCTGCCGAACACGCTCAACGTCTCGTTCGAATACATCGAGGGCGAGGCCATCGCCTACCGTCTCTCCGATCTCGGCATCTGCATCTCTACCGGCAGCGCCTGCGCATCGGGTTCGCTCGATCCGAGCCACGTGATCCGCGCGATGGGCGTGCCGTTCATCGCCGTCCACGGCAGCGTACGCTTCTCCCTTTCCCGCTACAACACAGCGGCGGAAGTGGACTATGTACTGGAGAAGCTCCCACCGGTCATCAAAAACCTGCGGGAGCTTTCGCCTTTCGGGCCGGACTCCGACCCCACCACGTTCAAATGAGTCCCCGCCGCCGAGGCGGCGGCGCCCTCAATAGTTCTGGCTCTTGTAGAGACGCAGGAAGTCGCGGCGATGCGCCTCCATGATGGCGATCTTGCGCTTGAGATCGTCCTTGAGGCCAGGCCCAAGCACCATGATGGTCTGTTGCTCCGGCGTCGGCGCCAGACTGAACACCGGAAGTCCCGTATCGAGAATGCGGATCATGTTAAGCGTGTTGTCGATCTCCGCACGCACGATCTGGTTGATCTTCAGGAGACGCTTGTCGCCCTGCTCATCAATCGCCGGAGACGCATCCTCGGGCTCCTCATCGAAGTCGGTGCGGTCAAGGATCGACTGAAACTCGACCACATGCTGCGCATTGATCATCAGCGCGCGGTACATCGCCGCCCGTGCGGCCTGCCGCGCCAGATAGTCCTTGGCCCGCGCGTCCACCGCCGCCCCGTCAAGGCTCTTGAACAGCTTGATCGCGCGCTCAACGAACGGAAGCGCCTTGCGGACGGACATCGTCAGAAGCCGAAAACCGCCGTATCCGCTCAGCCAGCGATTGGCCTGGAGATCCAGCAGGTTCTCCGCATCTTTCTCGGACTGCGCCTGGAAGATGTACTCGCGCCAGTAGCGACGGTCCTCGCCCTTCAGCTCGCCCGGAAACGCCACAAGCGGACGTGTGATCCAGCGCTGGTGAAGTGTACCCAGCAGAAAGAGATGTCCGCCCGTATAGAACGGATCGAGACGCTTGTTGGCCTCCTCGAGCGCCTCCCACGCCTGCACGAGATCAAGGACCTTCTCCTCTCTCACATAGCCCGCCGCCACCGTGCGGACCGCCGCCCAGCGCGCCTCTGGTCCCTTCCCGATCGGCTTCTTCAGGTAGAGGCGGAGGAGATCCATCGTGTCGCATTCATCCAGCGTCCGAAGGCCGATCTCCAAATCGGCGTCCCCCGCCGCCTGGTACTTCTGGAGCTGCTCCGCGATGAAAACCATACGCGAAAGCCCGCAGACGGGCGCCGTATAGTCGTTGAAGCGGTTCGGGAATCCGACGGCATACTTCGCCGCCGCCCCCGTGGTGGAGACGCTGTTGACGCTCTGGCCGGGACGCAACTGCGAGAGCAGGGACGACTGGTGATCGAACGGCACGAGGTTCGCGCGCACGTTCACCTTGGCATCCGGCAGACCGGCGGCGGCGGCGCCCTCCTGGAACATGCCGAGGAACTCCGCCACGCGTCGCCCATAGGGCTTCCCGCGGCAGGCTTCCGGACCGTTCTTCCCCGGATACAGGTACGGGCTCCAGCAGATGGCGCTCCCCGAATCGTTGCAACGCAGTTCAAACCGGTCAAAGGGACACACCTTGCACAGCTCCGTGATCGTCCGCACGTAGAAGGCGCGCACTTCGGGATTGTCCACGCACGGCGCATAATACTCGAAGCGCGCCCGGCGGCACTGGTCGCAGCGAGATCCGCGCCATTCCGGATGGTCGAGATACGCCTGCTCCGGGAAGTAGGCCGGCTCCATGCCGTTGAAGTTGGCCTTGAAACCATATTCCTTCAGCACGCGGGCGCGCATCTTCAGGTTGTCGAGGTTGCGCTTGGCGTAGTCGGCAGGAATGTACTTCTCCAGTTCAGGCGGCACGATGAACTTGAACACGCTCGGCCGGTGCATCGACCAGTTGGGATACGGGTCGTAGCGGTTGCTGTTCCACTGCCACAGCGAATCCTCCACCTGACAGGCATCGAGATGCGTGGCGCCAATGGCTTTCGCGAATTCAGCGAGCTGACGGTATTCCGACTCGTTCTGCGTGGGGCACGCGACAGAGATGGAGGCCGCGGGAGCGTTCAGGGCGAACGCGGCCACCAGCGATCCGACGGCAAGGGCGAGTTTCTTCGTTTTCATCTGTTTGACTTTCTGTTGTTCGGGGTTGGTGAAAGGTGATGGCTATCGCAGGATGCGGCCGAAGAGGTTGGCGCGGAGCGGACCGAGATTGAGCCGCCACTCCCCAGTACGCGTCAAATCTGGCCAGAGAGGCGAATTTCCATTCATGAACTGGATCCAACCAGGGTGCCGGTCGTCGCGACCGCCCCAAGCGAGCGCAGAGAGCGTGAACGTCACATGGATGCCGTCGTCCTCTTTCCGCACGGTGGACGCCACGACCTCATGGTCCGGCGAAATGCGGTTGCGCCAGTCGATGGGCGCCACCTTCCCGTCGGAGCCGATGGTTACGCCCTTGTACCAGCTCACGCCGGCGGCGTCGATCGTGTTCATCCGGATCGTTCCGTTCCGCTTGAAGTTCACCTCCACCGTCAAATCGCCATTCGACTCGTCCTTCACGCGGAAGCGCGCGCCGTTCTTAAGCGCGGTCCAGTCGCCGCCCGCGCGGCAGGCGGGGGCGGACTTCTCGAAGTCGGATTCCGGATAGGGTTTCCCCGCCGCAACCGCCGCCGCGAGACGGGCGATCTGTGCGTGGGTCTCCTTCAGTTCACCGAGCCGCCACTCCAGCTTCGCCGGATGATACTGGTGCGCCTCGGCCTCGGAATGGAAACCGAGACGGGAATCGGCGCGCGCCAACGGCAGGAGCGCCGCCGTGACGGCCTCCTCACGCGTGACGAGCTCATCCATGCGCGCCAACGCATCCTGCGCGGCGGCGGCGTTTCCGCGCACGCGGCTTTCGTAAAGGGCGCGCGCCCGCTCCCGGTAGAACTGGAAGATGTTGCACCCGCTCGTGAACTGGTACGCCAACGCCTTCATCACGCCGATGTCGCGCATCCGCTCTGGATCGTCCTTCCAGCGTGCGGCCAGCGTGTCAAGGAGCGGACGCCCCTCCGCATCCACAAGCCGCACACCCTCCGCCATGCGGGTCGCGAGGATCGTCGCCTCCTCAAGCGTGTGGTTCTCGAGCGCCTCGCCGATCGTGTCGCCGCTCGGATCGTCCTGCGGCTTCCAGGTTCGGCCGAGCGGCAGCAGACGCACATCGGCATAAAGCGGCCAGGCGGGACCCGCGTGGAACGGACCGTAATACTGCATGTCGTTCGAGAGCGGATAGTGGGCGTACGCGTCCGAGAAGCGCTTCCAGATGTCCGCCACAAGCGCTGCATCCGCGCCCCAGTACGGCGCAGCCAGCTTCTTGAGGAACGTCTCTTCGTCGTCCGTGAAGTCATCGAACGAAAGCTCGCCCGCCGCCTTGTTCATCACGCCGGGATAGTTCCCGAAGTACCAGCACTGGAGCACGGTCGAAACGCCCGCCTGCTTCATCGCCTTGTACTTGCGGTAGAGAAGCCCCGGCACCGGCACGAACGGCACCGTCGCCACTTCGTGGGAGTTGCCCACCTGGATCTTCGCGCCGATGCGGCAACCCGCAAGACGACCCGCCTCGGCTACCTGCTTGAAGCCGTTGGCCGGCCCCACGTACGAAAGCCAGTAGTCGCCACCGTTGCGGCAGCGCCCCACCTGCTCCTTGACCGCGCCCGACTCGAAGTTGTACGCAAGCGTCACGCCGTCCGGGACGTGCCGCGCGCAGTCCGCGACCCAAGGCGCGCGATCCGGCTGAACCTGCGGCTGGTAGAACCAACTGATGTACTCGGCGTTGGAGCCGGCCGCGCGGATGCCCCGCATGATCGCCTCCGTCGTGTTCCGGTAGATCTGCCATGGTTCGAGCGCGGCGCAGTCCTTGCAGGCTGTCACGCTGTTCCGCCCCCCGTACACGCAGTCGATGGGCGAAAGGCACGTGGTGGGACGTTCCCCGTGGGCGATCATCAGCAGACCGCCGAGACGCGGCACGCGGGAGAAGATATCCTTGACGGACTCCTCGATGTAGCGCTGGGCGGCGGGCTTGGCGGTGCAGAGCAGCGCGCGTTTGTCCCAGCCGACCGACGTGCCGAACATCTCGGGGTGTTCGCGGTAGAGCGGATCGTCAATCGAAACGGACTTCGGTTCGATGCAGAAGATCCACGTCTTGATGCCATACTTGAGGCAGCGGTCAACCGTCCGGCGGAGCTTCGCCAAGCGTCGATCCGCATCCGGCGAACGCGTCGTAAAGGATGTCGCCGCCAGATCGCGCCATTCAACCGTGAGCCAAAGCCCGTTGACGCCCTCGTGCGCCAACCGGTCAAGGTACGCCTCGGGATAGTAGTCCACGTCGTCCATCAGCTCGTCATGGTTGAGCGGCGGACGTTTGATGGGACCGAAGAAGCAGCGCGAAAGACGGTTGCGCGCCCAAGGCTTGCGCACGCAACTCTTCAGATCGCCCGCACGCACCCGGTCCTGATAGTAGTACACCGCGCGGCGCAACCCCTCGTCGTCTTCGGTCGTGATGGTGACCTGTCCATCCGCCGCCACGTCAATCTTGTAGCTTTCGTAACCGGCAACTTTGCCGCGCACGAACCGCACGTCATTCGTCGGCACGGGCTTCAACTGTTCCGGCAGTGCCAGCTCCTTGCGGAATCCCCAGCTTTCAATGCCGGGATAGGGCGGCGGCGGCGCGGCGAACACCACAACCGACATCAACACCGCTCCCAAAAACACCCTCTCACTCTCTTTCATCTTTCCACCTTTCACCTTTCCACTTTTCCACTCTTCCACTTTTCCACTCTTCCACTTGTCCACCCTTCCACTTTTCTACCTTCACTTCGACTGCGCCTTGAGATAGCTCGTGAACATCTGCGTATACTCAAAGAGACTGCGAACGGAGACGCGCTCGTCCTGGGCATGTGCGCCCTTCCCGTTCGCCCCGAAGATCACCGTGGGCAGCTTGAGATGGATGTAGCGCGTGGCATCGGTCGCGCACGACATCTTCGTATAGCGGATGTTGCGGTCGGGCCATTGGCGGCGCATCGCCGCGAACAGCTCGGCGATGTACGGCGTGGCGGGATCGGAGATCACCGGCGGACGCCACTTCTCCGGCATCACCACCTCGAGCCCGGTCAACTTCTCGATGAACGCCTTCATCTTCTGCGGACCATCCGGCTCGATGAAACGGTACGAGAAGGTCATCTCCGCCGTGTCCGGAATGATGTTGCCGGCCTGCGAGCCGAACAGCTGCGTCGCCGTGACGTAGTCGCGCCAATGATCCTCGTCGGCGGACGGTTTCGGGAAAGCCGCCAGAATTTTCGCGTAGGCCTCATTCAGCTTGGGGATCGGATTGTCCGACACCCAGGGGATGGAGGAATGTCCGCCCTTGCCACGGGCGATGAGGCGGAAGCACACATGGCCCTTCTCGGCGATGGTGAGAGAGTCGGTATGTTCGCCGTTCGTGTCACCGACAATGAGGAACTTCCGGGGAGTATAGCCCGCATTGAGAAGAACAGTCGGCGTGTTGAGACCAGCGGAACGATTCTCTTCATCGGTGGCGATCACGGCGCCGATCGATCCCTTGCCCGCAAGGTTGGCGAGTGCCTGGGCAATCACAGCCACGTTGCCCTTCGTGTCGCAGGCCCCGCGCCCGTAGAGCGTGTCACCCTCGATCACGGGCGAGAACTGGCCCTCCGCAAGCGGCGGCACGACATCGATATGCGTCACGAACACGATGTCATGCTCCTTTCCGGGTGTGGTCGAGGCGTACAGCACGGTACGTCCGACTTCGTTCGACTCCACCGCCGTGTACACCCCGTGGCGGTCGAACCAGTCCTTCAGATACTGGACGGCACGGTTGTTCTCGGCAACGCTGCTCGACACGGAGGGGATGCGCATGAGCCCCAGCAGCATCGGGATGTCAAGGCCGCCCCGCGCCACGCAGGGAAGCGGATGCGTCTCGAGACGGACGGCGGCATCGGCCGAACGGTCGATGTCCGACGGAATGGACTTGAGCGGCTGCATCTCGCGGTAGGGAACCTTGCAGGGGGAACCCGTCGCGAACGCGAGCTGCGTCTCCGCCGGCGCGTCGGCGAACGCGAACACCGAGGACTCCACCGTCGAGCGGCGGCAGATCGCCGTGACTTCCCCTTCGTCGTGACGCGTACCGTCCGCCCCCACCGGCACCTCGTCGGGAGTTCCCTCGTAGTGGGTGGAAAGGATTTTCTTCACAAGGGCGACATCCACCTTCTGCGCCGGCTTCACCGCGAACGGATAGTCGTCGGTCGGCCAGTCCCGGCCCGTCAGGAGACGGACCATGTTGCGTGAACGGTCCTGGCTGTGGGGAACCTTCCAGGCCTTCTCCCACTGGAACGCGCGAGCGAAGTCGAAGCCCGCCTCCCTCGTCGACAGGTCGGGCGAAAGGATGTCGCCGGGCTGAAAGGTGCGGATTGTGTAGGCGTTCGGTATGATCGCCACCTCGTCATCGGCGACGCGGCGCGCCACGAAGTTCCGCCGCCCATAGACGAGCTCGACAACCCACGCCTCGTCCCGGTCAGCGACCGTGTAGATTCTCCCGGCGCCGGAGTAGCCCCAGGTCGAAACGAGGTTCGTGATCACATCGACGGCATCGCGCGCAGACGTGGCGCGTTCGGCGACAGCGCGGCGGAGCGCCCAGGCAAGACCGCCCTCAACAAGTTGGGAAGCGTCCGACTGCGGCGTGCCGCGCGCATTGTTGGAGACGATCGCCACGCCCTTCTCGTTGAGGAACACATCCGCGAACGAGGGACTGCCGGACGGCCCCTTGACTTCGCTCCAGTAGAAACCGAGGGTTTTCGGCATCTGCGGGATCTCGGCCTTCCCCTTTTCGGCCGAGAGCTTAGCGCCCGGACGGAAGGTGCGCGGCGGCACGAAACCATGCAGCACCTCGAAGTTGCCGCGGTCGTCTTCGTTATGTCCCAGGATGACATGACCCGTAACCGTCGCGTTCTTGCCGGCGACAACCGTCGTACAGGCCCAAAGCGGAACAGCAGCCACCACGGCCACCGTCAGGAGAATGATTTTTTTCATGCCGCAATTATACCACAAAGTGGCGGCGGGAAGAAACCCGCTGCCGCCACCTTGTTTCCAACGACAATAGACACTTTGGGGACAGACCCCACGAAAGACCTATTTTACAATGATTTCGCAGGGTCTGTCCCCACAGATTTCAGTGCTCTCAAACTGGGAAAACAGGTCAGACCTGTTTTCCCAGTTTGGATTTGCGCAGGGTCCATCCCCATAGGTTCCATCACAGGGAAAACTTCGCCCGGAAGCGGAGAATCAAGTCCTTCAACGCTGGAGACGGCGCTTCGGTGTAGGCGTCGCGCATCGCCTGCAGGGCGCGCGGGGCGAAGCGGGACTCCTTGACGGACTGTACCATCAACGTCTGGTAAACGAGCTGCCGTAACTCCATACGCGCCGCGCCCGTCGGCTTCAGGGAAAGACCGTGGTGCGCCCAGTAGAGCGCCGAGGCCTTGGGGTCATTCCAGTCCTGCCGACCATATTCACGGTCGATGAACGCCACGAGCGAAGGATCCATCTTAAGCTTCGCCCAGTCGCCGCCCGCGCGTGCGACCTCCTCCTTCCACCGTGCAGTATAGATCGGCGACGCCTCGTCGATCGTACCTCCAATCTTGGAAAGGAACAGCCATCCGATTTCGCGGTGGAGTTCAGGGCTCTTCGGGTTCAGCCGAAGGCCATCGTCCCGGAGCAGCTTGAGTCCGGCCTCCACCCAGCGCCAACGATCCTCCAACGTCGGCATCATCACAGAGATGTTGTAGGCCAGATTCCACGCCGCGTAGGCCCACACCTCGGGCGTGTGCGGCTCAAGCGTGGTGAGGATGTTGGCGATCTGCGCCATCTCGGCATAGCGCCCTTCATCCTGAAGGCGGTCTGCCCGGAACCACACCACCTCCGTAATGATGCCGCGGAAGCCGCCCAGCCCCGCGACGACGAGATCCGCCTCGGCGGAATTCGATTCGCCGCCGCGCTGGAAAAACCACGCGATGCCGCCGAAAAGCATCATCGCCAAGATGACAAGCAGCTTCTTCATCACGCAAAACCGTTCTCGATCAGCGTTTCCATCGTCAGACCGCCGTCCCCCATTCCCCGTTCCCCGTTCCCCGTTCCATCCAAGGCGCGGCGCGCATATTTGCCGAGCACGTCCGATTCCAGGTTTACCCGGTCGCCGAGGGACAACCGACCGAGATTCGTCTCGCGCAACGTGGTGGGGATCACATCCACGCGCAGCCAGTCGCTTCCGAGACCGCTCACCGTGAGCGACACGCCGTTCACGGCGATAGACCCCTTCAGCACGCTGGCGGCGGCGACGACACGTCCGCAGCGGAACGTCAGCGCGAAGTCGCGTCCCTTCGGTTCCTTGGCGATCAGCTCACCCCGCCCATCGACATGCCCCTGCACGAGGTGTCCGCCCAAGCGCGCACCCGCCCGGAGCGCACGCTCCAGATTGACGGGATCGCCGGGCTTCAGTTCGGCAAGGCCCGTGCGCGACTCCGTCTCGCGCAGGACATCCGCCGTGAAGCGCGTGGCGTCGCATTGCGCGACCGTGAGGCACACGCCGTTCACGGCAACGGATTCGCCGGGCTCAAGCGGCTCGGACCAGGGCGCAAACGAAAACTCGAGCACGAGTCCGCGTCCGCGGCTGACCCGCTTCACCGTTCCGACCTTTTCGATAAGACCTGTAAACATGGTTTTCGCCGTCCGTCAGAGATCCTCTTCCGAAACCAAGTCCTACGCCTGAATCGCCAGCTTGAGCGCGGTCGCGACCACCTTCGGATCGCAGGCGTCGAGACGCTTCAGCACGCACGACCAGCGGTAGGCGCCCGAACCGGCCTGATCGTACGGGCGACCGGCGAAGAGATCGTCAAAGGCCGCCCGGCGCTCGCGGTAGGCCGCCTGCACCGCCGCTATGCGACGCTCAAACGCCGCCACGTAGGTCTTGGCAAACTCACCGTAGTCGGTGACGAACCGCTCGCGGCGGCGCACGACCTCCGCGTAGGGCGCCACGCCCTGCTCAAGCGGTGTGCTGTAATCGACAAAGCTGCCGGCGTGGTCCGTCACGACGAGACGGACGGGCAGACCCTTCGGTCCGATCTGCAGCACTTCGTAGTTCCGGTCGAAGATCGGTTCGTTCGTCTCCGTGGTGCGGCGGCCAACCACGAGATCAAGCGCGGCGGCCTCGCCCATCAGCTCGGCGAACTTGAGCGCGAACGCGGGATTGTGGAAGCGATCGACGGGGATCTTGTCCGAAGCGATGCCCGGCACGTACTGGCGCACGTAGTAGTAGGCGCGCACGGTCGTGCCGAAATACTGGTTCTGCCCCGTGTACTTCTCGGTGAACTGTCCGAAGCCGACGTTGCGCGGCAGGTTCATGCCGAGCTGGCGGCAGGCCAGCCGCCGGTCCATGATGTAGTCGGCGTAGTCGTTCGCCTCGAGGATCGCGGTGAGAAGATCCTTGCCTTCATCGAGATGTTCCGCAATGCCCCACTTCTGGAACCGGAGGATGAACACGCGGGAGAGCGGTTCGCTCACCTCCTTGTACTGCACGATATAGACGCTGCCACGGCGCACGCCGGCGATCGGCTTGCGGAGGAGCGAGCGCGGAATGCGCCCCACGTTCACGTAGTCGATCGAACCGAAGAGACGCATGAGGTTGAAGATGATCGACCGCACGCGAAGGTCGCAGAGGTCGGCCAATTCAGGGTCGCGCGTACGCTGGTACTCGTCATAGAGCGGATCGAAGAGAAGCTGTCCCTTCTCGACGCGTCCGCCCGGCAGCCACTCGATCTGGCGGTAGAACTCCGGGCTGATGCCCTGGATGAGCTCATGGTCGCCGACCTCCGTCTCGTTCGCCTTGCGGGAAAGCGCCTCGCCCATCTCCGCCCGCCAGACAAGGTTCGAGACGGGATCCTCGTCACGCAGTCCGGGCGGGAGCGCCATGCGCCAAGCCAGCTCGATGCGGTCCACCGCCTCGCGAAGCTGCGCGTCGGAAAGCGCCGCCGGCTTCAGCTCTTTGAACGACGTGCGCACGGCGGGATCGAGCGACGGCGGGAACAGGTCGATGTCCGGCGAACCCAGCCGGTTGCGCGAGTTGAGTCCCGAGACGATCTCCTCGATCTGCGTTCGGAACGCCGCATCGTCCAACCCCTTCACCTGCGTGTAGGTGCCGACGGTCACGTAGCGCGTACCGGTGTTGCCGTTGTAGAAGTAGATCGGCTCATGTCGGATGGCCGTGCGGCCACGCGCGATCTGGCGGTCCACCTCCTCGCGGGTGCGGAGGTCGCGCGCCATGCGCCAGTTCTCGCCGCGCGCGCGGAGCGCATCGCGCACGCGCTTTGCATGCGTGTTGAGGAAGCGGATCTTCCGCTTCGAGACGAACTTCTGCAGCTCCTCGTCCGCCCAGAGCGCCAGATCCATGCGCGCCGGGTCGGGACGGATCAGCACCACGTCGTCGAAGAAGATGAGATCGACGGAATGGGCAATCAACTGCTCGATCTCCTGATCCGTCAGCTCCAGCAGCCCTTCCGCCGAACGTTCGCGGTTCACCTCATCGATCCACGCCTGCCGCTGCATCGCATGGATGCCGTTCTGCGTGACAAGCCCGGGCGCCACCGTGAGGAAAATCGTGCCGACGCGCGACTTGAGCCGCCCGTTCTCGTCCTTCGCGAATATCGGATCGCCTAATATCTTCATCTCTTCTCTCCTTTTCCTTTTCTCAATCCGCCTTCGCCAAGGCTACGGCGGACAAGCCCTCAACTCTCAACCCTCAACTCTCCTCGCGCTTTCAAGCGTGTTCCAGAGGAGCATGGTGATGGTCATGGGACCAACGCCGCCCGGCACGGGCGTGATCGCCGAAGCGACCTCCGCACAGGAGGCGAAATCGGCATCGCCGCAGAGCCGGTACCCTTTCTCCTTGGTGGCATCCGGCACGCGATTGACACCCACGTCGATCACCACCGCCCCCGGCTTGAGCATGTCACCTGTGAGCGTGTTCGGACGTCCCGCCGCCACCACAACCACGTCGGCCGTGCGCGTGAACGCCGCAAGATCCTTCGTACCCGTGTGACAGAGCGTCACGGTGGCGTTGACGCTCTTGCGCGAAAGAAGCGCCGCCACGGGCTTGCCCACGATGTTGGAGCGTCCGATCACCACGGCATGCTTGCCGGCGAGATCCATCCCCGTCACCTCGATGAGCTTGATGATGCCATGCGGCGTGCACGGCAGGAAGCAATCGTCGCCGATCAGCATCCGCCCCACGTTCACCGGCGTGAAGCCGTCCACATCCTTCTCGGGCGCGATCGCATCAATCACGCGCTTCTCCGAAAACCCCTTCGGTAGCGGCAGCTGCACGAGAATGCCGTGAATCGCCGGATCGGCGTTGAGCTTTGCGATCGCGGCGATCAGCTCATCCTCGGCGACGGTTGCAGGCATCCGAATCTCGCGCGAAAGCATCCCCGCCTCCCGGCAGGCCTTCTCCTTTGCCGTCACGTAAGAGACGCTGGCAGGATTGTCGCCCACAAGAATCACCGCGAGACCGGGCGTGACGCCCTTCTCGGCTTTAAGCGCGGCGACGCCGCGCGCGATTTCCGCGCGCGTTTCCGTCGCCAGCTTCTTTCCGTCTATCAGTTGCGCATTCATCGACTCTTGACCGTGACCTTCAATGGATTGCGGAGGCAAAACGCGAAATCCTTCACGTACTTCTGCCAGCAGCAGGCGCGCGTATAGCGTTTCTGGCCGGACCAGTTCGCGCCCGCGTAGTAGGAGATCGCCTTCGTGGACGCCTCGGGCTTCACGAGCAGAAGGAAGCTTCCCTCGGCATCCATCGCCACCTCCGCCGGACCCGCCGCCGGGTCGAGCGCCAGCGCCGTCATGATGGAACCGTTCCAACCATCCTGCGGTTCGTAGTTCGCCACCCATCCGTCCTGCGCGGAGAACTTCATGTCACCATCATGCTTGCGCTTCTGCGAAATGTCAAGGCCAGGGCCGACGAGCAAGCCCTCGGGCACGCTCTCAAACGTGGCCGTCATCTTCGCGAGAGACCGTCCGCGGTCCAGCGTGACATGGCGGCGCTCCTTGCCGAGACCGCCCCAGCTGTCATACTCGATCTCGAACTCGCAGCGGACCGGGCCCGTCTGAATTGTCTTCTGCCGCGCCCAGTTCGCGCTGTAGAGCCACTTGCCGTCAGCTCCGCGCGCGCCGACGCCGCCGCAGCCGCGCCCCGGCCCCACGACGTAGTTGTCCATGCCCTCGCCCCAGTTCTTGTGATACGAGGGACCACCCTTCGGACGGTGACGGAGCCACTTCTCAAGCACTGGATAGGAGACGCACTTGTTGAAGATGTCGAGTCCGCTCGAGACGAGCTTCTGTCCCTTCGGCGGCGGCTCCATGATCACCTGACCGTAGGCGCGCACGCCGAAACGGTCGTTCTCCCAAGCGTAGTCGTCCATGCGCTCCGGCAGGTAGCCGCACCAGCACACGGTGGAGAGATCGGCCGGGGCGACCAGCTTCGAGCCGTCCTCGAACACCACATATTCGCGCTTCTCGAACCGCTGAAGCTCGACGGAGAAGATGAGATGCTCGCCATCGATGTCGTTCTGATGGGGAATCGCCCGTCCCGCCGCCACATCAAAGACGCGCAGACCGACGGCGGAGGACTTGATGCCGAGCTCCTTCCAGGAAACGGAGACCGTCTCGGTGCGCGGCACGCCCACGGGATTGACGACCGTCACGGTTGCGCCCCAGCCAGGACGCCACTTCGCGGGAGTCTTCTGGGCGTTGGCACCTTCGATGAGCGCGGCGGCCGTCCAGAGGAGCGGCGCCTGCCCATGCAGATCGCCCTTCGTGCGCGGACGGTCGAGGTAGTACTGATGGTCGTTGCGCTTGCCCGTCCCCGTGCAGACCTCACGGATGTTGCCGTACTCGTCCACGTACGAGCAGAGCGCGATCCACGCCTTGCGCGCCGCCGGCCCATACTTCTTCGGGCAGAGCCAACCATGCGTGAGACCCGTCACCATGCTGAAGGTGAACATCGCCGTGCCCGAGGATTCGGGCCACGCGGTCTCCGGCTCGTTGATGAGCTGGCTCCACATGCCGTCCGCACGCTGGAACTTCAGCAGTCCCGCCATCATGGCGCGGTACCCCTTCAGGATACGCGGACGGTATTCGCTATCCTCGGGAAGTCCCTTGAGGACGAGTGCCATGCCCGCCGCCATCCAGCCGTCGCCACGGCCCCAGAAGAACGGCACGTCCGGCGCGTGGTAAAAGAGTCCCGCGAACTCGCCATCCTTGATCTGCAGCTCGTCGAGGTAGAGGCACATCTCCTTTGCCGCGCGGTCGATGTACTTGCGGTTCCCCGTGGCGCGGTACGCCTCCAGCTGGAGGATTGTGATCATGTACATGTCGTCAATCCAGAGGCGCGTCTGGGGCGTATAGCCCTTCTCCCAGAACGCCTGCTGCTTCTCGCGCGGGAACGCGTGCTTGGCGGCGACGGTGTCGTCGGAGGGCGGCGTCCACTGCGTGTCGGCGTAGGAGATGCCGAGATCGAAGCAACGCTTGTCCTTGTTGATGTTGTAGATCGCGAGTGGCAGCGCGCCGAAGATTGAGAAGTCCACATGGTTCTTCAGATGCTGAAGATGCTGCATCGGTCCCGCGACAACCGGCTCGAACTGCTTGATGAGCCGTTCGGTCAGCTCGCGGTCGCCCATCGCCTGCGACGCGTCGAGCGCACCGATCCACGTCCCCACGTAGGAGTAATGGATGCGTCCCTTGTAGGCCTGTCCCTCATAGCCACGCGGCCGATAGCATTCCGGGCTCGTCGAAAGCAGCTGTTCCGCCGCTGCGCGCGCGATTGATGCCGGGCACGTTCCCGCCGGCCAACCGCTAAGCCAATCGGCCGCAGTCTTCTTACAGGCGGTCGCGGACTTTCCGCAAGTGTCCGTCCCGTTCGGGCCGTCGTTGGGCGTGGTGCAGGCGCCAACCAACACAAGACCGGCCATCACACCGGCAAACGCAAGATTCTTCATTGTCGTCCTCTCCTGATTTGAATATACAAAACAGGCGGAATTATACCATAATTAGACCGGCTGTAGGAGCCAACGCTTATTGTACCAGAACCAGTGTTCGGGCGTCTTCTGGATCGCGGCGTCGAGAAGCGCCATCGTCTCGCGCGTGAGACGCACCGCCTCCTCCTTGCGGTCCTTCGTCGGATCCGGACGCAACGTCGCCAGATGATCGAAGACGTGCAGCCCCTTCTCGCGCCGCATAATCGCCACCACAACCGGCGCGCCAATGGCGGCGGCGAAACCGGCCCCGCCGTGCGAGACGTTCGCCGTGCCGTTCAGGAACGGCACCTGCACATCCTTCGTCGGCACACGGAGATCCGGCAGGATCGCGAAGCAGCGCCCCTTCTGCAGACGGCTCTTGATCTCGGCCATGACCCGCACGCTCCCGCGCTCCACGACCTCAAGTCCGTCGCCGTACTGGCGGTTCAGCCAGGCGTTGATGTACGGATTGCGCTGTTTCGCGGCGACGGCGAAAAGCGGCACGCCGCAACGCGCCATCGCCCACGCCGCCATGTACCAGTTGCCGCTGTGCGGCACCATGATCACCACGCCCTTGCCTTCGTCCGCAATCGCCTTCAGCCGCTCCGCATAGACATGCACGTCCTTCACGTGCCGTTCAATCCACCGCTTGTCAAAACGCGGCGCGCGAATCATCTCCACGGAAGTCATCAGCACGTTCGCGAGCGAGGCGACGGCAATGCGCTTCGCCTCCTTCTCGGTCTTCTCCGGGAAGCAGCCGCGGATGCGGCCGAGCGTACGCGCGCGCTTAAAGCGGAACACATGCACAAGCGTCCACGCAAGTCCCTTCGCCGCCGCGCACGCGACGGGATAAGGAACGGTGTTCACCAGCAGACACGCGCTTCGCAGCGCGATGTACTCGGCCAGCGCCGCACCTTTCGACTTCTTCGCCACCTACGACTGGAAATACGCGCGGTACGCGCGGTAGGTCCAATAGCAATCCTCTTTCGAGGCAAGCTCCCAAGGCGCATGCATGTTGAGAAGCGGGGTGCCGAAATCGATCACGTCCATGCCGAACCGCGCCATGTACTGCGAGATCGTGCCGCCGCCGCCCTTCTCCATCTTGCCCAGCTCGGCCATCTGCCATGTGACCTTGTCGTCATCAAGGAACTTGCGCACCACGGCCACGAACTCCGCGCGGGCATCCGAAGCGCCACTCTTCGACGTGCCGCCCGTGTACTTGGAGACGGCCGGGCCGCCCTTGAGCTTCGCTTCGTTGCCGGTGGAATCGACATCCTTGAAGTGCGGATCCGCCGCCGCCGTGACGTCGGCGGAAAGCATCGTCGATTTCTCGAGGCAGCGCCGCACGTCGATATCCGCCTTCGCGCCCTGCCGCACGAGCATCTCGGCGACCGTGTTCTCGAAGAAGCTCGACTGCATGCCGGTCGCGCCCATCGATCCGATCTCCTCCTTGTCGCACATCACGATGGAGGCCGTGACGTCCGGCACGCCCTTCAGCTTCAGGAGCGCGGAAAGCCCCGCGTAGGCGCACACGCGATCGTCGTGGCCGTACGCCGCGATGAGCGAACGGTCGAGCCCGACCTCGCGCGGCATCCCAGCCGGAACGACCTCGAGTTCGGCTGAAAGGAAGTCGGCCTCCTCCACGCCAAACTGCTTCTTGATGAGCTTGAGAAGCTCATCCTTCTTGCCGATGGACGCGATCACGTCGAGATCCTCCGCCGGGTAGAACTCCTTGATCGTCTTCTTCTCGAGATCGTGCGCAAGATGCGGCAGCAGGTCAGAGATCATGAAGACGGGATCGCCCGGCTTGTCGCCGAGCGCGACCTCCACCTTCTTGCCGTCATTCTTGACGATCGTCCCGTAGATCGCGAGCGGCAGCACGAGCCACTGGTACTTCTTGATGCCGCCGTAGATGTGCGTATCGAAATAGACCACGCCCTCCTTCTCATAGAGCGGTTTCGGCTTGAGGTCGAGACGCGGCGCGTCGGTGTGTCCGCCGACCACGCGGATGCCGTCGGCGACCGGCTTCCGGCCGATCACCGCCGCCATCACCGTCTTGCCGTGGTAGCCGCGATAGACCTTGTCGCCGGGCTTGAGCGTCTTGACGGACGAAATCTCCTTGAAGCCGGCCTTCTCCAAAAGCTTCACGGCCTGCGCGTAGGCGCGGCGCTCCGTCTTGGCGACGGAGAGGTAGTCCATGTACTCCTTCGCGTACGCCTCACATTCAGCAACGAGTTTCTTTTCCATATCACTTCACCGGTTCGAGTTTTTCCTTGCCGCCCATGTACGGACGCAGCACTTCGGGGATCGTCACCGACCCATCTTCGTTCAGGTGCTGCTCTAAGAGCGCGACCATGAGACGCGGCAGCGCCACGCCGGAGCCGTTGAGCGTGTGGACGAGCTTCGTCTTGCCGTCCGCATCCTTGAAGCGGCAGTTGAGGCGGCGCGCCTGATAGTCCGTGAAGCAGGAGCAGGAGGAGACCTCCAGCCACTGTTGTTCGCCCGGAGCCCAGAGTTCGAGGTCGTAGCACTTCGCCGCCGAGAAGCCCATGTCGCCGGAGCAGAGCTGGAGCACGCGGAAATGGAGCCCCAGCCCCGTCAGGACGGCCTCGGCCTCCTTGACGAGCGTCTCAAGCTGCTGGAACGAGGTGTCGGGATGGACGAAGTTCACCATCTCCACCTTGTCGAACTGATGGACGCGCAGCATGCCGCGCGTCATCTTGCCGGCGGAGCCCGCCTCGCGGCGGAAGCACGGCGTGTAGGCCGTGAGCTTCACCGGATTCTCCGGCGTGATCTTCGGGAGCTTCACGCCGTCGAAGATGTCGTCGCGGTAGTAGTTCGTGACGGGCACCTCGGCGGTGGGGATCAGCCAGAAGTCGTCGATCTCACAGTGGTACAGGTCCTCCGCGAACTTCGGGAGCTGGCCGGTGCCGGTCATGGAGTCGGAATTGACAATGAACGGCGGCAGCATCTCGGTGTAGCCCTGCGTGTTGCAGTGGAGGTCGAGCATGTACTGGATGAGCGCACGCTGGAGCTTCGCGCCCTGTCCGAGGATGATCGGGAAGCCGGTGCCGGTAAGCTTCACGCCGCGCGGGAAGTCGAAGATGCCGAGTTTCTCGCCGATCGTCATGTGGTCCGGGATCGGATAGGCGGGATCCTTCCATTCGCCCACCTTGCGCACCACCACGTTGGCGGAGGAGTCCTCGCCCGTGGGGATCTCCGGCGCCGGGAGGTTCGGGATCATCAACAGCGTCTCGCGGAGGTCGTGCTCCACGGTGGCAAGCTCGCGGTCGATCTCGGCGATGCGGTCACCGATCTTGCGCATCTCCTCCTTCGCGGCGGCGATGTCGCCGCCCTGCTTGGCGATCTGGCCAATCTCCTTCGAGGCGGCGTTGCGCTTGGCCTTCAGCGTCTCCGTCTCGGCGATGAGCGAACGGCGCTTCTCATCGAGGTCCTTCGCCTTCTGCACCCGCTCCTTCTCCACGCCACGCCGCGCCAGCTGCGCGGCGGTCGCGTCGAAATCTTCACGTATCTTCTTGATGTCTATCATGTTTCTGCTCCTTCAAGGCGGTGTATTATACCACAGAGTGCCAGCAATCGGTTAGCGGCTACGCCATTCGACACACTTCACCGCAGCATTCTTCGCACCGCCGCCAACTTCAAGCGTGGCCGTGTCCCCATCGAAGCGGATCGTCACCTTGGCGGCATGCGGGGTCTCCACGAAGAACAGCTCCGCCTTGAACGTGTCCGGCGCCGTCCACGCGCCGCAGGCCGCCACCGCCTGCCGTCCGGGAAGACAGTGCAGCATTTCGAACTTTTCCTTGAAATCGACGAACCCACGCCGCCATTCGCCGAATCCAACCGGGATGGAGCAGCGCCACTCCGCGTTGGTGACCGCAAGCGTCCACCCTCCGTCAGCCGATGCGAGCGAGAACGATGCGCCGTTGCTGTCCGCGAACGAGCCGCCCGCAACGCGTCCCACCGCATCTCCCTTCACTGTCGGCCGCACGAGCGATGCCGTGAGTCTTTCGAGCGCCTGCGCCTCCTCCGGCGCCTCGGGCAGCGGCGCGTCGCCCATCGCGGGCAGCAGGATCTCCCACAGACGTTCAAGCGTCTTGCGCATCGAGAAGTTGGAGTTCACCGCGAGCACGGCGTCCTGGTCGGGCATCACCACCGCCAGTTGCCCGTACGCGCCAGCGGCGCGGTAGCAGCCATGCGTGCAGCGCCAGAATTGGAATCCGTACCCAACCTGCCAATCGTCGGTAACCGTGTCGCCCTCGAACCGACGCGGGCCGGACGCGTTTGATATCTGCTTCGCAGAAGCGAGAGCCACATAGTCGCGCGACAGAAGCTGACGCCCTTCCCATTCGCCACGCTGCAGCCAGAACTGTCCGAAGCGGGCGATGTCGCGTGTCGTCATGTTCAGTCCCCAGCCACCGAGGTCTTCGCCTTCCGGACTGCGGTTCCATCGCGCACCGGAGATGCCGAGCGGCTCAAACAACCTGCGCGCGAGATATTCCGACGGCCGCTCGCCGCTCTTCGCCCGCACGATAGCCGAAAGCATGTACGTGGCGCCGCTGTCGTAGCGGAACCAGGTTCCCGGCCGTCTCGGCACCGGATGCGCAAGGAACGCCTTAATCCAGTCGCCATCCGCCGAATGAGTCAGCGACGATGCGGAATCTGTCTCGTGGCCGGTCGCCATGCTCAGGAGGTCGCGCACGCGCATTTCCAGCAGGTTTTTGGACGGATCAGGCGGCATCTTGCCGGGGAACAGATCGACGATCCGCTCGTCGAGATCAAGCTTTCCCTCGTCCGCAAGCATCCCGATCGCCGTGGAAGTGAAGGACTTGGAGAGCGAATAGAGCATGTGCAGCCCGTTCGTCTCGCACGGGCTCCACCACCCTTCCGCGATCGTGCGCCCGTGCCGCAGCAACACGAAGCCGTTGAAGCCGCCCTGTGCATCCAGGACGCGCACCCATTCGGCGATGGCGCGCGACGGCACCCCCTGCGATTCGGGCGTTGCGCGGGCAAGCGGCCGTGCCGCGTGCAACGGCAACGCGCCGGCAAATGCGACGGCGACAATCAACGAGGCAAACCGCACCAATTGCGTGGCGGTCCCGTTGAAATCTTTAGGTGTCTTCGTGATGTCTATCATGATCCTACTCCTCCTTTGAGATTGCATATTGTACCACAGAGCACCAACAGGGTGGCGCATCATCATGAACGCGCCACCCTGCTGCGGTTTATCCGTCCCAAACCAAACTACTTGAGTTTGAGTGTCGTCCGGAAGAAGCGGTCGGTGGACTGCTTTCCGTCGTGCCAAGAGGCTGTGCTGCCGATTGTGGCCGAACCCTGCAGCACAACCTCACCGTTGCCGTAGGTCGCAGGATACGTCAGCTCCGGTTTGCCTTCGCTGTCGAACGAGATCGCCGTGATCTTGATCGCCTCCTGCGCAACGGGCGTCGCGGCCGTAACGGCTGCCGCCGTGTTCGCGCAGTTCAGCAGGAACGCCTCGGGGATGATGTCGCCCCTGTCGGCGAAATCGACGTTGCCCGCGCCCTTCGCCCAATCCGCGAGATCCTTCGCGTTGACACTCGCGAGATCGCCCGTGACGCCATACGCCTCGGCAGCTGTCTGCCCCTCGACAGTCGTTGTGTCCGCCGGCCAATCGTCTTCCTCAGGCTTCTCTACCCAGTGAGCATAAAGCGTTGTATTGGCGGAAATGTGCGTGGACGCCTGATAGGGTTCGCCCGACCCGGAGTCATTCGCGTACCAGCCGTCAAGGTCGTAGCCTTCGCGAGTCGGCGTCGGAAGTGTTCCGACAGCCTCGCCATAATTCACTTGACGCACCTCCACCACCGTACCGGAGCCGTCGTTCTTGGCGAACGTCACCGTGACCTTCTTGGCGGTCCAGTGCGCGTAGAATTCCTTGTCGCCGGTTTCGGAGGCGAGAATCTTAGTCACCTTCTCACCGGTGCACAAGCTATTCGTGTACCACCCGTTGAAGTCGTAGCCCTCCCGCGTGAGGTCTATCCCCATAGGCAGCGTTGCGCCCGCACCCTCCTTATATGTGGCGGGCAGGAGGTTCGTCACCACGCCATCGATGTAGTACGTGATGTTGTACTGTGTCGGCAGCGTAATCGTGAAGTACCGCTGACCGGTCAGCTCAACATAGTTCAGGCCGTCTCGAGTCGCATTCTCCGTAGGATCTGAACTGCTACCAGCCTTTACGGAAAGGGTGTAAGCCACGTATAGGGTGCCGTGGGTGGGGGTGTCGAGCCCTCGCGTGCCACCGCCGATGCCGGCGGAACTGGCACCGCCGCCGCTGGCGACAACCGTACCGCCGTTGACCACGATGGTGCCGCCGGATCCGTTGAAACCGCCGCCGATGCCGGCGCCGCTGGTGCCACCCGTCGCCGTGATCCTGCCGCCGTTGATGGTCACAGCGCCGCAAGTGCCATTCGCCGTGTTGTTCATACCGTTATCGCCGCCGATGCCCGCGCCACTGAGGCCGCCAGTAACGTCAAGCGCGCCCGTTCCAAGGCTCTCGCCGTAGATGGTAAGCGAATTGCCGCTAAGGACCGTGATGCCGGCCTTGTCAAGCCCCAGACCCGCAGTGTTCGGGCCACGGCCAACGC
>CACZCD010000041.1 GCA_902779565.1 uncultured bacterium
CGAGTTGTAAAGGAATTGTAAAAAGATTGTAAAAAATTTGTAAAAGAATTGTAAAAGAATTTTTACAACTTTCCCGGAAATTGTTAGCCGCCGCTACTTCCAAAGGGTCTGTCCCCATAGAAAACACGGATCTTCGCAGGGTCTGTCCCCAATACGTTCCCTCCAAGTTCAAGGGTCTGTCCCCCATGCATGGAAAACATGGCAGTTCACAGGGTCTGTCCCCCAGAACTTCCAAGGGTATCATTTGATCTCTTCGAGACGCAGGTCGTCCACCCACGCCGTGCCGTAGGCGAGCACCAAACGCGGGCCGATGTACGAATCGGCGGATCCCTTGAACTTCTCGGGCGTCTTGAACTCGTATGCGAACCTGTGCCAGTCCCGCGTGCCGGCGGGATCCTTCTCGCCGTCCGGATAGGCGCATCCGAGCGCCCCAACGAGGATGTCGACTCCGCCAGCCGCGCTCACCGCCACAACGTCCTTCAGCTTCATGAAGCCCGACAGCCTGTAGCGCGTACCAGGCTTCAGCGTCACCCGCTGCAGCGCAGACGCACGGCAGTACACGTTCTTTCCGCCCTTGACCACGGGCGTGGTGTCGCTGGACGATATCCGGAGCGACGACGGCGGCGAGAAGAACACGTCCGTGTCGATCGCACGGTGCGCACCCGACCATCCTTCAAGCGAATCGAACGACCCGTTCCTGATGAGCGATTCGCCCGGATGCTCCTTGCGCCACTTCAGCTCCTCGCCTGGGTCTATCTTCGCGGGGAAGCTCTTCGCCCGTTCGGCGAGCGGGCCTAAGGTCCTGTCGCTCACGTACTTGATGCGCTTCGCCTCCATCGAGTCGGCCGGCACGGCGGCAAGCGCCTCGGCCACTAGCGACTTGAGCTGCGCGAGCCTTTCCGGCGGATACACTTCGGTAAAAAGCTGGTACTCGTCCGGCGCGTCCGTCGTGTACCCCCACGGCGTGGGCGAGGTCTTTCGGCACACCTTCGTGAGCCACAGGCTCTCTATCATGTCGAAGATCCTCTCCATCGCCTTGCCGCCCGCGCCGTACATCAGCCGGTAGTGCTCGGCCATCAGCGCATCGGCGTCACAGCTGTTGTCCCACGCAAGGCGCGAGTAGAGGTACAGATCGAAGTAGTGGTATATGAAGCGCTCCGACCCAAGCTCCGGGAAGATCCCCATCACATACGGCGCCACCTCCTTGATGTAGCGCACCATTGCGTGCGGGGTGCCCATCGGAACCGCCGGCATCTTGAGGTTCGAGCACGCGAACTTGCCCACGTATACCCAGAGCCACAGCCTGCCGCCGACCTTCTCGCCCCATTTGCGCACGCCCTCTATCTCCTTCCGGAGCGCCTCCTCCCCTTCCGCCAGCCGCCAAGGTCCCTTCCTGCAAACGTTCACAATCACATTTTCAGGGATGTCCAGCTGGGGAATCGCGGCGTAGTCCGCATAAGACGACTGCAGTATCGTGCCATCAAGCCCCGCCTCCTTGATCCTCCTCGCGAGACGCACGGTCTGCCCCCACACAAGCTCGGTCGCGGCGTTTTTCGGATCGGCCGCCCTCGCGTACGCCGCCTTGCAGTCCGGGCAGCTGCATTTCGGATGCCCGTCGTGCGGCATGACGTCGTAGTACCTGCGACCGATGGCATACTGCCCCCATGCCACCTTCGCCGCGCCGTCGAAGCCGCTGATCGCTCCGCGCCGCTCCGGACCCTCGCCCGAGAAATAGCTCTTCGCGTCCTCGTATATCTCGTCCCACACCTTCGAGCTCTGGCAGAGATGCTGTCTGCCATGCGCGCTACCCGGGGATCGTCCGGACGGATCGTTGTACCGGCTGCCGTCCGGCTTCATCGTGAAGTATTCCGGATGCGTCACGCCGAATCGCTTGGCCATGTTCATGTAGTACTGCCCGTGGCAGCACGTGAACGACTCCGTCTGTGCGCGCAGGCGCAGCTGCTCGAGCCGTGAGCGCCGCCAAACCTCCTTCTTCGGCAGCGCGTCCGGCCATTCGCCGAACTCGCCCGTGAACACCACGCGGCACCGCCAGTCCGGTTCGCTCTTCAGCTCCACCGCCGGCACCTCGATCGCCGCCTTCCTCGGCACCACAGTCCCAATTTCGCCCGGGAAGTAGAACCTCACCCCTGCAAAGCGCTCGAGGAAGTCGTACGCCGCAAACGTGCTTGCGCACTCGCACGGCAGCTTCCACGAATTCGGTCCGTAATGTGCGACCGCACCGACAAGGTCGTACTTCGCATCGTCGCAGCCCGCCACGTAGATGCGCCTCTCCGCGGGAACGCACTTGATCACAAACCCGTCACGCTTCAGCGCCGCCGGATCGACCCCGGCCGCCATTGACCAGCCGTTCGTGCCGACCACTATCGAGACCTTCCCGTCGCTCGGTTCGGTCGCGAGCGGAACCGCCGCCCCAAGCACACGCGAAAGGAAGTTCGTCATCTCCTGCGCCGCAAAGCGCGTGGCGCTCGGCGCACCCGGCGCAACAAGCACCTCCGTGCCGGACGCCGCAAGCAAAACCTCGCCGCCCGCGCCCTGTGAAACCGTCACGCCGGCCGAAACCGACAGCGCGCACGCCACCGCCAAGCAAAGCAACGTCGCTTTCATTTTCGCCCCGTGCATCCCTTCTGCAATCAACTACCGTATCACCACTGTCGTGCCGAACTTGCCGACCTTGATGAGACCAGTGCCAGTGAAGTTGGTGAGCCTGTACTTCGCGGAGGCGTTTCCGACCGCGCCGTACAAGCCCGGCGGCTGCGTCGTGCCGCCGATGTCGAACGACGAGAACTTCTGCACCACGCCCGAACCGAGCGCAATGCTCCACCCTTCGCCCTCCGCATGCAGCTGCGCATGGTCGCCGAACGTCTTCGACTGGTTGATCCTCAGCGTAGCGCCGCCGCACACCGTCACGTTAGTCCCGTTCAGCCAGGACGCGTTCTTCGCGAAGTCCAGTATGCCGACCTCAATCTTCACGTCGCCGCACGACGCGAACGCCTTGTTCGTCGCCACAAGCACCTCGTTCACGTTCGTGCCGCTCATCGTCAGCGAGACACAGTTCGTCACGTTGTGGAAGATGTATCCGCGCCGGATCCGCAGCTCCGATCCGGGCAGGCCCGTGACAGTCGCGGACGCGTAGCCGTCGCGATTGCCGTTGGCGTTCATACCGAACAGGACAAGGCTCTGCACCGTGTTGGAGATGTCAAACGTGGACCTATCGTACAAAAGCAACCAGTAGTCGCGGCTCGGTTCCTGGCTGAACGCATTGTCAACCGCAACCTCAAGACGGGTATTGTCCTGCATGATCAAGCTTCCGCCGGCGGACAACTGCCCGGCCTTCTCGATCCGCCAGACCATGTTATCCCTGACCCTGAATCCGCCTCCGCTTGTGAACGGCGTGGATCCGCTAAGAATGACTTTTGCCTTCCCGTGGAATTCGGTCTGCCCGCCGATCGCGAGATCCCCCATGAACTTCGTCTCGGAATCGTCACCGAAGTTGAGGTGACCGATGTATCCCATGAAATACACCATGGAGCGGAAGATGTTCGTCGAGCCGGGCGCAACGTTGAACCATCCCTGCCCCGCCTCGAGGCTCGGGCAGTACATCGCCAGCGTCTTGCCGATATCGACGTTCTCGAAGAACATGCGTGAGCTTGGAACCAGGCCAGATGTCGGGACACATCGTACCGCGATGTCGTTGGCGCCGGGTTTCCATCCATAGTAATATTTGGTCGTTGATGGACCGCCCGCCTGCGTGACCGTGCCGCAGAACCTGATCGTGGAGTTGGTGGCCTCGATCGCGCCGTCGATCCTGTTCGTGCCGGAAAGCACCGTCGTGCCGCCATCGAAGCGCCAGCTGCCGGGCGTGCTGCCGTTGCCGCCGAGCACAAGCGTGCCGTCACCCGTCTTGAAGTTGCTTGCGCCCATTCCCTGCTGGTAGCCGCCCGCGAAAGCGAGCGTCACGTTGGTCGGGATCGCGAATGTCTGGGCGAACATCGCCGCCTGCAACACTAGCGGCTCAACCGTGTACGTGCGCGGACTTCCGTCTGCGGCAGGGGTCGCGTCGTTGAACGCAATGCCCGCCGAGTCAAGCGAAATCAAACCCGTGCCGGTGAGCGCGAAGCCCGTGTCGGGCTTGGAAAGCGCGATTCCGCGCAGAAACACGTCACGGTCGAAGTCCGCGGAGACGCCGCCTGATGCGAACGTCGCAAGCAAGGCTCCGCTCTGGAGGTTCGGCGCCTCCTCGGCGCCCCAGTTCGCCGCCGTTCCAACCGACGTATCCGCCCCACCGCCGCCTGTCCAAGTAGCCGACGTGTTCTCGTGGATCCCCTGCACCACCACCGTGCCGCGCGCAATCTGCGCGACAGGCGTGCCGCCCTCGCCGTACCTTCCATCCGCCATCTCCGTATCGCCCACCTTCAGCGAGACGACCGTGAGCGTGGCACCTGCCGGAAGCGACAGTCTCGCCTCGCTGCCGAGCGTAAGCGCCATCGTCTTGTACCCGAACGGATCGGTCACAGCGTTGTCGAACGCCATCTTCCCCTTCAGGACGAGGTTCGTGCATCCGATGAAGGCGTTGACGCGCGTTGTGCAGCAGGTGAACGATCCGCCCTCGCCCACATAGATGCTGGGCACGTTCGGGAACGACGCCGTGCTCGACACGCGAAAATCACCGTTCGAGATTATCAGGTCTCCCGACATCGTGGACTTGCGCACCGAGAATTCCTGGTAGAACCCGCTCGACGTGAATGCCGGATCCACGTCCATCACAAGCGTGATCTTTCCGAGCAACGCGACCTTATGCGTCAACGTCACTGCCGAGAAGATGGTGGACTTGTCGCATCCCAGGATGCGCACCGTCGCAGGGTCGTCAACAGACGAGAGGCACTGGCCAGTCGAGTTCTCGCCCATATTCGGCGCATGATTGTCAGTGCCAAAGCCGATTCCTGTGATCGTCTGGTCATTTCCGTAGAGAAACACCTTGCCGTCATCCCCTCCGTACTGGAACCAAAGCAGCGAATCGGGGAACGCGTCCTTCGCCATGAAATGTAATTTTGCGTTGTAGAGAGACATCAGCTTCATCTCGTTTGACGAGCTGTGGAACTCGATCTGCCCTCTTCCGGATGCGTTGACGCCAAAAAGGTCTCTGTGTTGCCTGTCTTGGCACGCAAGGTAACGCCCCTCGAACACCGACTTCCCGTACGTGCCCACACTGATGCCAAATCCTGGATCTGCGGCAAATTTCCCCTTGTAGGTCACTGTCGGGTTCTGGATCAGCGGATCGACCCGCGAACCGGACATGTACGTGACGTTCCCGGCGAACGACACGTCGCCCGTCACCGTAATGCCACTGCTTATGAGCGGGTATATCGGCAGCGCATTCGCCGCCGGATGCTGCCCAAGCCAGAAATCGGACGCGTTGGCGGTATATGGCTGCAGGAAGCGGAACGAGTTCGGCACGTTCGCGCAGTTCATGAACACGTGCGCCTTGTTCACGGCGGCGGTGACGGCCGCCAAACCGGCGCAACCGTCGGCATCGAGGCGGAACACGGCGTTGGATATGAGCGTGCCGCCAGAATACGTGTTGTTCATGTGCGAGAAGGCAACCGTTCCGCCGCCATCGATGATCGCCGGTCCCGTGCCGGAGATGAGGCCGGAATATACGTTCGTGGTTCCTGCCGGCGCGTAGAACAGCGTCGGCCCGGCAAGCACGTAGTCGGAAGCGGGGTTGATCGTGAGGGATGTGCACGGCAGTGATACCGCCACAGGCGTGCCGTCCTGCTTCGTGAGGACGGCGCGGCAGCAGACCTGGCCAGCCGCGAAGATCGCGGCCGGCACTGCAAACGTGGTCGAGGTGGCGCCGTCCGCGATGTCGGCGATCTTCTCGTTGTTGGGCCATGAGGCGTAGTCGATGCCGTGGTCGGCGAGCGTGGTGTCCCACACAAGACGGAGCGCATGGGAGTCGCCGGTCTGCCCTGCCGTGAACTTCACCGTCATGTTGCCGCCGAGAATCTCCGGCTTCTGCACGATCCGCGGCGCCGTGCCCTGGAACCGCGCCACGTCCACCGCATGGTTGGCGGCTATCTGCTCGGGCGTGAGGGCGGTGCTGTACAGGCGGATTGTGTATATCTCCCCGTACCACGGCCAGTTCGAGCCGTTCGCATGCCGGTCGCCGATCATCGCATTGCCGTCGCCGTTGCCCCAGCCCTCCTTGTACGTACCGTCATTCGCCGCCGCCCCATCCCTGTACACGGCATCGACGGTCCCGGCGCTGCCATAGGTCGCGGCCATCATGCGGATAGCGGTGGCGTCGTATGTCCATGTGATGCATGGCGTATTCCGGTCCGATTCAAAATACGCCTTCGTGCCATTACCGGTGAAAAGAGCATACTTCCTGCTGCTGGCGCTGCCGCCGCTGTAGAACATGATGTTCGCTCTCGTGCCCGAGGACGTGACCTTGCAGACCACCTCGATCGTCCTGTAGGCGGGCGTTGCGGTATTCCCTCTTGCAGAGCCTTTGTTCACCGTGAGCGATGTGCCCGCTGCAGTCCACGAACCTCCCGTCCAGATGGCGAGATCGCATGTTCCCGCAAGATCCTTCCACGTCGCCGCGTCCGGCACATGGTAGCCAACTCCTGAGTTGTCTATCGCGTCCCACTGCGCGACAAGCCCTTCCTGCACGTAGCTCGCGCTCGTGTACACATCGGCAAATGCGGATACAGCAACACATATGGCCGCGCTGCACACGGCCATCGAAAGCGGTCTTTTCATGGGTTAACTCCTAACATTTGAAAAAACTGTCCTAATTATATCAGACATCCCACCAAACCGCAAGCCATCCAGCGCGAGGGTGTGTTTTGATGCGCCTGTGCGGCGGCAAGGGCTGTCAATGAAGCCAAACCGCCGCACGGAGTCCGCTTTTCGCGGCGTTCAGCTGATCTGCAGCCCATAATGTCGCGCGAAGCTTCGTGCCCGGCACATTCACCCGCCCGAATATTGGGCGGATGGAGGTCGTCAACGTCACCTCCAGGGGAAGCCGTTTGCCGGAGAGACCTTCTGGAATCGCCCATTCCCATGGAGGCAGGCTCTTTTCTCCAAGATCCACGCCGCCAAGACGGACACGCGCCACAAGGCCTCCCGTGTCAAGTCCGAGGTGAAGCCCCTTGCCTGCGGCGGGCACGTCAACCACCTTGCTGTACCGAATGTCGCCCGCATAGTCCTGCAGACCGATTTCAGCAAGCGGCGCGAGAGAGCTGATCGTGGTGGGCGCAGGGACGATTTCACCTGGTTCCTTTGCCGCAAAGCGCCCCGCAAGCCAAAGGACAGGAAGGAACAAGCTATCATCGGCGCGCCCCGAAAGCTCCAATCTCAACTCGCCGGGCTCGATGTCAATCGGAGCGGTTTCGCGGTAGAGGGGGGCATACCCGTATGGCGCGGATGCGCCGGGCCTATCCGCAAGAACCGGCATGCCGTTTGCCGAAATCCTCACAGACTTCTCCGGGTAGTTGCAAACCACCCACCGGCACCCCTTCAGCGGAGCTTTCACGTCAAGGCGCGCAACACCGTTGGTCGTGAACCAGATCCGCCGGAGCGTATCGCCAGAACATTGTACGGTCCATTCCCCGCCGATGGCGCCGATGCGCTCTTTCGGCTGCAGCTTGGCGGCTCCCGGCCCTGCAACATGAACGCCGCAGGCCGGAAGCATGAGCGCCTCGCGGCCCGCCCGTCCCCGGAGAAGCGTGATGTTGGAGTAGTCCCGCTCTGTCAAGTTCAGCACGATGCCGGTTCCGTCCGCGTAAGCGCGCACAAGCAGTCCGGGAACCACAGCTCCCGACTCGTCAACGACACGCCATGCGTCTCTCCGCTCGGCGGTCAGCCAATTGCGGACCTCCTCCGCGCTTTGGAACGTCCGTCCCGAACGCTCCTCGACAATCGTCGCCCCCTTGAAGGAGAACACGTATGGTCGATCGCTCTTTTCGTCGTCCTGGATGAGTTCGGTGGAAATCTGGTGCCATGAGAACTCCTTGATGAGCGCGCAGAGCGGAGGATCCTTCTCGCCTGGTTTCCGGCGGCCAATGGCCAGACGGCCGAAGATGCGCTGCGGATAGCGGATGGCGACATCCCGCACGAAGCGCTTGCGGCTCCATCTTGCCGCCGCACGTGCGGTCTCATGCAGGGCGGCGACGTGGTGGAACCAGGGCTGCGTCGGCGAGACGAACATCCCATAGCCACCTTTTTCGAGAAAGCCGCGTGCCGTGGTGTGGTAGAGGGAGAGGAAGTAGGTATCCATCCCGTAAAGTGCGGCAAGCCAGATGCGCTGCGCCATCTGCTCAATCGTGAGATCGCACGGCCCCAAGGCAAACAGCTCGATTCCGCCGTGCGCGTCGAGGGTTTCCCGTCCCGGCGTGGAGTTGTGCTCGATCGCATATTGGGCGGTGGAATACGTGATCCATTCAATGATCGGGGAAATCCCGCTGCCGATCCTGTCCATCCCCGGAAGCGTCAGCCCGCGAAGCGTATTGAGCGGCAACCCGTTGCAGTCGCACGCTCCCGCCGGGTCGTGCTCGCCGATCATGTGCCCGCAAGTCTCGATCCCGACGCGCCTCGCCCATGCGCGGATCGGGTCGAAGAACGCGCGACGGAACTGGAGTCCCTTCAGTTCCGTGTAGATCTCCCACACGTCCGTCTGCGTCGGATCGCGCAGCGACGCCTCCACGTCTGAACGGAAATCGCGTCCGGTGCGCGCTCGGTACTGCTCCTCAAGCTCCTTCCAGCAGCGGAACGTGACGAGGGGTTTCACGCCCATCCAGATATTGTTGGACTTTGGATGGAACGCCGGCTCGTCCGTGAATATCCCCCGCACCGTGCCATCCGCGAAGTACGAAGCGAGGTGCCGCTCGTACTTCTCGTGGGTCAGTTCGATGAAGCGCCGCATCGCGCCGGGCGAATAGTTGTTCACGACGAAATACCCTCTGTTGCTTGACGAGGTGTTGTCGTTGCACCTCGTCTCCCAGGAAAACGAACCGTCAGCCGTTTTCAGGACCGCACATTCGCAATATCTCCATTCGGGGTTTTCGTCCGGAACGCGTCCGCGACAGGAGCCGGACGGCCAGTTGTATTCGTCGTACAGCCATGCCTTCATGCCGCGAGACTTGGCCTCCTTAAGACAGTCGCCGACAAAGGCAAGCCAATCTTCGCCCATGTACTCCAGCTCAAGTCCGCTTCTCGGATAGAGCATCAACTGTGAGAATCCGGCTTTTTGCGCGGCATCGAAGTATTCCGCCGCATCCTTTGCGTCGGGCTTGCCGGTCATGGCCGTGAACAGCACAAGCGGCGACAGCTCAGAAACGTCGCCACCAAACGTGCATTCCGCCGCCAGCGCCATAACAGCGGCGGCCAAACAGTGAAGAACGTGTTTCATGCTGTGAATTATACCACAGTCACAGCATTTTAAAGACAATCACTGCTGCGCCCGCGACCTTGCCGGTACGGACGGCTTCAGTCTTCCGTCCAGCCGTTGCCGGTAATGGAGAACTCCTGATGCTTCTCCGGCGGCACGTAGCCGTGCGTGGAACCTTGCACCCAGCTGATCTTCTTCGGCCCGGGAATGTTGTTGAAGAGGATGGCGACGCCCGACGGCGGGCAGATGTAGTCGCCGAGGCCCGCGCGCGTGATCACCACCTTGCAATTCTTCGAGATGCGCTTGGCGAGGTTCACCGGGTCGTAGTAGCGCAGCGCCGGCGTTTCAACGATGTGCCCAGGGGTGGCAATCCGCTTCAGCGTGTCGCGTCCGCCGACGTCGCAGCACCACGGGACCGCGGGGCGCGCGAGCGAAACGTCCTTGTCGAGACCTGCCGCCCAGATGGACTGCATGCCGCCCATCGAGCCACCGGCCACAATTAGGTTCTTGCCGTCCCACTCCGGAAGCGTCTTGAGCCATTCGAGCGCACGCATGATGCGGTAGGTGTAGCCGCTGAAATAGGAGTTCTCCGGGTCGGCGTTCTGCTTTTCGTCGACCCCGAAGGTGCGTCCGCCCGAGCAGATGGAGCGGAAGAACTCGTCGTAGTACTCCGGTTCGCGCCCGAGCTCGTAGCCGTGCGGCGAGAAGTTGAAGTAGATGGTATCGCTGCTGCCGATAATCGGGCTGACCACATGCCCCTTGTTGGGATACCTGTGCCCGTAGCCGTGGAACGAGACCCTCACGGGGTACTTGCCCGGCTTCTTCGGCACGGAGAGATACCCCGTGGACGGACGCGGACCGGCGCACTTGATCGACACCGCGTACACGTTCATGGTCTTGGCGTAGTTCTTCAGCTCCTTCTTCTCGGCCTCCAGCGGCACCTTCGCGAGACGCGCCCTGCGCCGCGCCCAGAACGCATCGAAGTCCTTCGGTTCCGGCACGCTCTGCAGCGTCTCCGGCTCCACGCCCGCGCCACCATCGAAGAACACGCGCTTGTCCCTGCGTTCGTAGGCGTTCAGCGCCTTCTTGCCCTCCGGCGTGTTCGGGTCGCCGCGGAAGCTCTTGCGGTAGGCCTTACCCTTCTTGTCCACGACGCTCGCCTCAATCCGCACAAAGCCCGGTTGGTCGAGTTTCGTCTTGATCACGAGCGGCTCCGTGAGCGAGGCGGGCACCTTCCCCTCCTCCACCTTGCCGTCGTCGCCCGAACGCTTCCACGAGATGAAGTACGTGTCCGGCGGAATCGATTTCACGCCCTGAAGCTGCAGCGTGAACGTCATCGTCTCGCCCGGCTTGTAGTCGATGGCGCGCGCCTTGTCGGTCTCGCCGTGAAGCACGGCATCCTCAAGTTCGCCGGCGGCGATTGCGGAGAGCGCCAGAAGTGGCATAAATGCCGTCAAGAGTCTTTTCATGTTTCTGCTCCAGTCTTTTGTGGATGTTTATGTTAAACAAACGCTCACGAGCCACTAACAGCTAATCCGTCCAGCCGTTGCCGGTCACGGAGAACGCCTGATGCTTCTCCGGCGGCACGTAGCCGTGCGTGGAACCCTGCACCCAATTAATCTTCTTCGGCCCGGGGATGTTGTTGAAGAGGATGGCGACGCCCGACGGCGGGCAGCAGTAGTCGCCGAGGCCCGCACGCGTGATCTCCACCTTGCAATTCTTCGAGATGCGCTTGGCGAGGTTCACCGGATCGTAGTAGCGCAGCGCCGGGGTCTCATGGATGTACCATGAGCTGATGAGCCGCTTCAACGTGTCGCGTCCGCCGATGTCGCAGCACCACGGGATCGAGGGACGCGCAAGGGAAACGTCCTTGTCGAGACCTGCCGCCCACACGGACTGCATGCCACCCATCGAACCGCCGCTGACGATCAGGTTCTTGCCGTCCCACTCGGGAAGCGTCTTGAGCCATTCGAGCGCACGCATGATGCGGTAGGTGTAGCCGCTGAAATAGGAGTTCTCCGGATCGGCATTCTGCTTGTCGTCAAACCCGAACGTGCGACCGCCCGAGCAGATGGAGCGGAAGAACTCGTCGTAGTACTCCGGCTCGCGTCCGAGCTCGTAGCCGTGCGGGGAGAAGTTGAAGTAGATGGCATCACCACTGCCGGAAATCGGGCTGACCACATGCCCTTTGTTGGGGTAGCTGTGCCCGTATCCATGGAACGAGACCTTCACGGGATACTTGCCCGGCTTCTTCGGCACGGTGAGGTAGCCGGTGGAAGGACGCGGCCCGGCGCACTTGATGGAGACGGCGTACACGTTGGAGTTCTTCGAGTAGTTCTTCAGCTCCGTCTTCTCCGCTTCGAGCGGCACCTTCGCGAGACGTGCCCTGCGCCGCGCCCAGAACGCATCGAAGTCCTTCGGCTCCGGCACGCTCTGCAGCGTCTCCGGCTCCACGCCCGCACCGCCGTCGAAGAACACGCGCTTGTCCTTGCGCTCCCACGCATTGAGCGCCTTCTTGCCTTCCGGCGTGTTCGGGTTGCCACGGAAGCTCTTGCGGTAGCCCTTGCCGTTCTTGTCCACGATGGAGGCCTCGATCCGCACGAAGCCCGGCTGGTCGAGCTTCGTCTTGATGACGAGCGGTTCCGTGAGAGAGGCGGGGGACTTCCCCTTCTCGACCTTTCCATCGTCGCCCGTGCGCGTCCACGAAATGAAGTATGTATCCGGCGGAATCGATTTCACGCCCTGAAGCTGCAACGTGAACGTCATCATCTCGCCCGGCTTGTAGTCGATGGCGCGCGCCTTGTCGGTCTCGCCATGCAGCACGGCATCCTCCAGCTCACCCGCGGCCTGAACCGTCCACGCGGCGGCAAACGCCCAAACGACAGTCAAAAGTGTTTTCATTCTTTTTCTCCTTTGTTGAAAGTGCATAGGATAGCATATCCCGCGCTTTTTTGCTATACTTCCGCGCCGTATGCAAGTACCTGATTTCGTCTCGGATTGCTTTCCGCCCCGCCCTGTCGATTCCCACAAGTACTCCGTGGGAACCGTGGCGGTCGTCGGCGGCTCACCCCGGTTCAGCCATGCGCCGGTGATCTGCGGTCTCGGCGCCCGCGCCGCCGGCGCCGGACTCGTGCATCTGGTCGTGCCGGACGCCTCGCGGTTCGCCGCCGCCGCGCTGGTGCCGGAGGCGACCTTTCTGGAGCAGACCGAGACCTGCGTGCCGCCCAAGGCGGATGTAACCGTCATCGGCATGGGGCTCGGCGTCACCCCCGCATCGGAACGGCTCGTTTCGCGTCTTCTTTCCGGCACGCCCGGCTGCTTTGTCATCGACGCCGACGCCCTCACCCTTCTCGCGAACCGTTATGCCCAAGATCCGAAGGGATTTCCGATCGCGGAGGGACAGACCCTGATTCTTACGCCGCATGTGGGAGAGGCGGCCCGGCTTTTGGCGTGCAAGTCCAGCGACATCCAGGCGGATCGCGACGCGGCCGCGCAGCGCATCGTCGCGCACTACCACGCCCTTTGCGTTCTCAAGGGGGCACGCACGATCGTCGCCGCGCCGGATGGTCGCACCTTCACCTGCGAGGCGGGCAACCCATTCATGGCGATGGGCGGGATGGGCGACCTTCTGGCCGGCGTGATCGCCGCCCGCTGGGCCTACCTGAAGGACCCGTTCCGCGCCGCCTGTTCGGCGGTATGGCTTCATGCCGCCGCCTCGGATGCACTGGTCAGCGCCGATCCGCCCGTCGATCCCTCTCTCGTGAACACGGCCGCCAAGATCGCTTCGCTCCGCATCACCCTCGAACGGAAATGACATTGGAGGATTGGTGATATAATACCGCGCATGGAACAGAACAGAAAAGCGATGCTTGCCTACATCCTGCCGTTTGCGGTCTGGATGGGGTTGATGTTTTCGCTGCCGACGGATGCGCCGAGCTATGCCATCCGTTCCGCCGCCACGCTGGCGGTCGGCATCGCCTGTTTCGTTCTCGGCCGCCGCATTGCCCCGCCGGCTGCGTCCCGCTTCCGCCTGTCGGCGCTTGCCCTCGGACTTCTGGCTGGCGCGGCGGTCTGCGCCTTTTGGATCGCGCTCCCCGCCTGGCCCTTCCCGGAGCCGACCGCGCCCGACCCGTCACCCTACGCGCCCAATGTCTGCGGCTGGCCGCTGACGGTCGCCAAGCTCATCGGCAGCGCGTTCGTCATCGCGCCGGTGGAGGAGGTGTTCTTCCGCTCGTTCCTCTACCGCTGGCTCATCTGCCGCGACTTCCGTTCCGTGCCGCTCGCCCGGTTCGACCTCTCGGCCTTCCTCTGGACGGTTCTCCTCTTCACGCTTGAACACGACCGCCCGGTGGCGGCGGCTCTCACGGGCGTCATCTACGGGCTTCTCGCGATCCGGTTCGGGCTCGGCGCCGCCATCACAGCACACGTCACCACGAACCTTCTACTCGGTCTCCACGTCATCTACCACAACGCCTGGCAATTCTGGTGAGCGAACGACTTGACATACGGCTGACGGCCCTGTACCCTGACTTCTCCCGTTCCCGGCTCAAGGGGCTCATCGAAGCGGGACTTGTGAAGGTCAATGGCGAAGTCGTGCTGAAGCCCGGCGAGAAGGTGGAGGAGACGGACGCGTTCGACGTCACGATTCCGCCGCCCGTACCGGCGGAGCCGGAGCCGGAGGACATCCCTTTGGACATCCTCTTTGAAGACGACGACATCCTCGTTCTCGACAAGCCCGCCGGTCTCGTCGTCCACCCCGCGCCCGGACACAACACCGGCACGCTCGTGAACGCCATCCTTCACCATTGCCCCAACCTGAAAGGCATCGGCGGCGTGGCGCGTCCGGGCATCGTACACCGGCTCGACCAGGACACCTCCGGGGTGATGGTCATCGCCAAGTCGCAAGTCGCCATGAACGCGCTCGCCAAGGATTTCTCTTCGCACAACAACATCCGCAAAATCTACTGCGCGATCGTCCATGGGGTTCCCAATCCCGCCGAAGGACACATCGAGAACCTGATCGGGCGGCACAAGTGCAACCGCAAGAAGATGGCCATCGTGACGGAGAACGGCAAGATCGCCATCACCGACTACCGCACGCTCTCCACCCACCCCAAACCCGTCCCTGAAAACGTCTGGGAACCTGGCAGCATGATTTCGCTCGTGGAATGCAACATCCTCACGGGACGCACGCACCAGATACGCGTGCACATGGCCTCGATCGGTTGCCCCATCGTGGGCGACACGGCATACGGACGGAAATCGGCGGACAAGACGATCTTTCCGGCGCCGGACCGGCAGATGCTCCATGCGCAGCGGCTTGAGCTCCGCCATCCCACCACGCGCAAGCCAATGACATTCGAAGCGCCCCTCCCCGAATGCTTCAACCGCTATCTT
This sequence comes from uncultured bacterium, assembly GCA_902779565.1. Taxonomy (GTDB): domain Bacteria; phylum Verrucomicrobiota; class Kiritimatiellia; order RFP12; family UBA1067; genus UBA1731. The sequence continues at coordinate 14,813 of CACZCD010000041.1, forward strand.
GAGATTCCGTAGCCACCTTCAAGAGAGGGCTACAGGCCGCACCGGACAGACTCAATGGAGGGTGCGCCCAGAAGCATCATCACCAGACGGTCCACACCCAACGCGACGCCGGCGGCGGAGCCGATGGAACCAAGCGATGAGAGAAACTCCTCGTCTATCGGGTAATCCGACTCGCCGAGCTGACGGCGTTCCTGCCGCGCGACCTCGAACCGCTGGCGCTGTTCGGCGGGATCGCACAGTTCCGTGAAGCAGTTCGCCAGCTCCAGTCCATCGATATAGAACTCCCAGCGTTCGGCGACATCCCCGCGCAAGCGGGCGAGACTGGCGGCCTGCGGCGGATAATCCATGAGGAACACCGCCCCTTCGGACTTGAGCGCCGGCTCAATCTTCGTCGCCATGTCAAGATCGAAGCGATCCTGATCCCATTCCGTCCAGGGGTCCCACCCCGCCCAACGCCGATACGCCTCCCGCACCGTCACCCGCTTGAAGGGTCTGTCCCCAAGAGATTCAGTAGTTGGTGGAAAGGTGGAATGGTGGAATGGTGGAATGGTTTTACTCTTCCACTCTTCTACTTTTCCACTTTTCCACTGGGGGTTCAAGGGTCTGTCCCCAGAGAATAGAGATGAAAGAGTGAAAAAAAGATTCTCGGTATCGGATAAAATTGCAAGATAGTCGGCATCGCGGCGATACCATTCGATCATCGTGAACTCGGGATTGTGCCGCGAACCGCGCTCCCCCTCCCGGAAGCAGGGGCCGATCTGGTAGATGCGATCCATGCCGGCCGCCAAGAGTTTCTTCATCTGAAGTTCGGGTGAAGCCCGGAGATAGGTGGCCTCTCCCCCCGTCGGCGACGGCACCACGGGGCAATCAATATGTGGCTCGGGGGCCGGGGCGGCGATGCGTACCGGCGTCTCAACCTCAACGAAACCCTGACCATCGAAAAAAGCGCGCAGTGCGGCGACAATCTTTGCCCGCGCCTTCAGCCGTTCGATTGTCGCCACCTCAGGCATCGCGCGCCTCTCCCCACATACGCCGCATGTAGATCAAGGCATTCTTGAGATCCTCCGGCGGAACGGGGCTATGCGGCTCAAACACGCGCAGGATGTCGCGCTTGGCGAGGAAGGTGAGCCGAGCAAAATCGACGTTTCCCCAGCCCGGCTCCTGATGGTCGTCATGCGGACCTTTCACGTCGTTCAGGTGCATGCCGCAGATCCAAGGCATCAGCGCGGCGGCCGTATGCGTGCTCTCGCCCGCCCAACCATGCGTTTCGCGCACAAGCGCATGTCCCGTATCGAACCAGAGACGGAGCGGCGCGCCCTCGAACTGCTGCATCAACGCCCTTGCCTCGTCCAAGGACGGAAAACCCTCCTGTCGCGGCAGATTCTCCAAGGCCAGCACAAGCCCCTTCTTCTCCAAACTCGGCTGAAGCGTCTCGAACTCCCGCCGGAACGCATCCAAAAGCTTCAAGCCCCGCTTCACACGGAGCTTGCGAGCCGTCGTGAACAGATTGCCGAAGAGCGTCGAGAGATCCGCATAGCCCGCATGGAACACCACAACCTTCGCGCCAAGATCGGCGGCGCAGGCGAAGGTCTTCTCCAACAGCATCCGCGCCAGCGCGCGCTCGTTGGGATCCGTCGAGCAGAGCTGGTACAGCTCCGGGTGTCCGCTCGGTGCACCAATCGGCACGGGGCAATAGGCATGCACACTGGTGACGGGCATCCGGTCCAGCCGGCTCCGGAACCCGGGAAGCTGTTCGGGCTGGGTGCGGAATCCCAACTCCAGCGAATCGAAGCCGAGCGCCTCCGCCTCGTCAGCAATGGCCGCACCGTCGTTGAGACGGCCGTTGTTCCAGTTTGTGGAGAGTGCGAACTTCACGGGCGAGAGACGCGCGCCGACACCACCATCACATCGAGATGCCGCCGCCGAGGGCCTTGTAGAGGCTGATGAGATCCTGCGAGATCTGGCCGCGCGAGATCGTGAGCGCCTCTTCCAGCGTCAGCAGCGAGCGCTGAGCATCGAGCACGTTGTTGAAGTCGGCGAGACCGTTCTTGTAGAGGTCCTGAGAGATGTTCTCGGCGTCCTTCGCCGCCTTCACGGCACCCTTGAGCGATTCGTAGCGGTGATACTCCTGCGTGTAGGCGGAGTAGGCGGTGCGCACATCGCCGAACGCCTTCTGCAGCGTGTACTCGTAGTTGTACGCGGCCTCGTCCATCGCCGCCTCTTCGGCCTTCAGGTTGGCGTAGAGGTTGCCGCCCTGGAAGATGGGCCAGGAGATGGAGGGACCGATGGAGCCGTAGAGCGAATCCCGCCGGAAGAGCTGATGTGCACGCAGCGATTCGAGGCCAAGCGAACCGTTCAGGTAGAATTTCGGGAAAAGCAAAGATTCGGAAACACCCACATGCGCCACCTGCGCCGCAAGCGAGAACTCCGCCGCACGAACGTCTGGACGCGAACGCATCACGTCAAGCGGAATCTCGGAGAGACGCTTCGGCTCGACGAGCCAATCGCGGTCGGGGCGGTTCTTGAGCTGTTCATGGAGTGCACCGGGCATCGTTCCCGCCAGAATCGCGAGCGAATCCATCAACGATTCCTCCTGTGCCAGCAACTTCGGGATAGAGGCGCGCGTCTGCTCCACATTGTATTTCGCCTGATTGACGGCGAGTTCGTCACCGATGCCGGAATCGAGGCGTGACTTCAGGATGTCGTAGGTCTCCGTCTGGAGCTTGAGGTTGGCGCGCGCAACCGTGAGACGCTCCTGAATCGTACGCAGCTCGATGTACTGGCTTCCGATCTCGGCCGAGAGCGAAACCCATGCATCGGCGAGGTCGCAGTTGGCCTTCTGCATCCGCGCTTCGCTCTCCTCGATCTCGCGGCTCACGCCGCCGAAGAGATCGATCTCCCATGTCGCATCAAAGCCCGCCTTGAACAGATCCCGATGGAATTTCCGGCCGGACGTCCCGTTCTTTCCGCCCTGCGACCGCGTCGCGCTTCCCGATCCGGTTATGTGCGGCATCACGTCGGACCACGACGCCGCAAGACGCCAGCGCGCCTGCTCGAGCTTCTGCTGCGCCATGAGGAAGGAGCGGTTGTTCGAGACGGCGTTCTCGACCAACCCCGAGAGAAGCTCGTCGTTGAACTGTCGCCACCACTGGCGGATGCTCTCCGCCTTCAGCTCCTGCCGCGGATCCTCCGCCTCCGTCGCCGGCTTGAATTCGCCCGTCGCCGTGTAGTTCGTCGTCACCGGCCAGCCGGCACCCGGCGCCTTCAGCGCCGCATCCTCGACCTCCACCTCCGGGCTCTTGAAGTCCGGCCCCACCGTCATCCACGAGGGACGCGGCCCCGCGCATCCGGCGAGACCGATCGCCGCCATTATCCAAAGGGTCTTCTTCATGTTCAGGTTCATGTTTTTCACTTGCTTTCTTTGAGGGGTGTATTATAGCACATCTCCGAACATCCCAGCCGCTACGCCCGCGCCTTGAGCGCGCGGCGGCGCGCCGCTCGCGTGGAGAGATAGGCGAAGAACCGCTTCACGCGCTCGCGCCACGTCTGGAAGAGCGCGTACAGGCCCGGGACCAAAAGGATGCCGAAGGCGACCGAGGCGAACATGCCCCAGAACTCGGTGGTGCCGAGATGGTTGCGGCTCGCGGCGCCTGCGCCGGTCGCCAGCATCATCGGGAGCGTGCCGAGGAGCGTGGTGAGCGCCGTCATCAGCAGCGCGCGCAGACGCTCGCCCGCCGCCGCGCCCGCCGCCTCCACGATGGAGAAGCCTTCGTTCTCGCGCTTGTCGCGCGCGAACTCGACGAGCAGGATCGCGTTTTTCGAGGCGAGCCCCACGAGCAGGACAAGCCCCAGCTGCGCGTAGATGGAGAGCGCGTACGGCTTGCCCGTCGCGAAGATGCCCCAGTACTTGAGACCCAAAAGCGCGCCCAGCACCGCCACGAAGATGGAGAGCATCACCGGGAGCGGGATCGTCCAGGATTCGTACTGCGCCACAAGGAACAGGTAACCGAACAGCACGGCGAGCAGGATGAGCGGCGCCGCCGTCCCCTCATTGCGCGCCTCCTGGAACGAAAGCGCCGCCCAGTCGTACCCGTAGCCCTCCGGCAGTTCCTCCTTGAGAAGTTCGCGGATTTCGTTCATCACTGTGCCGGAAGGCATGCCCGGCATCGGCAGGATGTTGAGGCCGGCCGTCACGTACTTGTCGCGCGTGTAGATCGTGCGCGGACCGAGCTCGCGCGAAATGGTGCCGAGCGAACCGACGGGCACCATCGCGCCCGTGTCGGAACGCACGTACAGTCGCTCCACCGCCTCCGGGGTGGCGCGGGCCGAGGCCTCCGCCGCCACCGTCACGCGGTTCACCTGCGTGCCGAGGTTCACGTCGTTCACGTAGCGCGAACCGAGATAGTTCTGGAGCGTCGCGTAGATCGTCGCCACCGGCACATGGAACATCTCCGTCTTCACGCGGTCAAGATTGAACTTCAGGTGCGGCGTCTCGGCGTTGTAGCCGGCGAACGCAGCGAGGATGTGCGGATTCGCGTTCAGCTTCGCGAGCAGCTTCTTCTTCAGCTCGTCGATCTTCATCGGATCGGCGTGCGCCTTATCCTGGATATGCACGGAGATGCCGTTCGACATGCCAAGCCCCGGAATCGCCGGCGGCATGAACACCTGCCACTTCGGCTCCGGGATTGCAGCGAGCATCCCCTGAATCCGACCCACGAGCGCCGCCGCGTGCTGTTCGGGGAGCGGACGCTTGTCCCACCTCTTCAGATCGACGATGAGCGTGGTCTGGTTCTCGCCGCGGCCGCCGATCATGCCCCAGCCGGTGATCGAGAGCACGCTCTCCACCTCCGGGAGCTTCCGCAGCAGCTTGACGGCGCGGAGCGCAACGTCGCGGCTGCGGTCGCGCGCGGTGCCCTCCGGCATCTCCATCGAGCAGAAGACCACGCGCTGGTCCTCGTCCGGCAGGAACGCCGTCTGCGTCATGAAGAAGTTCGAGACCGTCATCAGCACCACGAGCACCAACAGCACGCCGGCGAGGAAGATGCGGCTCGCCAGCCACTTCGCCGCCGTCACGAACAGACCCTTGAAGCGCTCAACGCCCCAGTTGAACCAGGCGAACGGCCCGTGCCGGAACGGACGCGCCTCACGCAGCAGGAGCGAGCAGAGCGCCGGCGCGAGCGTGAGCGCGCACACCGTCGAGAAGCACACCGCCGCCGAAAGCGTCACGGAGAACTGCTGGTAGATGCGCCCCGTGATGCCACTCATGAACCCGACCGGCACGAAGATGCCGAGCAGCACGAGCGTGGTGGCGATGACGGCGCTCGTCACGTCGCTCATCGCCTGGATCGTCGCCTCCTTCGCGTTCAGCCCACGCGTCTCGATGAGGAACTGCACGCGCTCCACCACCACGATACAGTCGTCAACGACCACGCCGATCGCGAGCACGAGGCCAAAGAGCGTTAGGATGTTGATCGAATAGCCGAGGATCGCCATCAGGATGAAGGTGGAGCAGAGCGACACCGGGATCGTGAGGCACGGGATGAGCGTCGCGCGCCAGTCCTGCAGGAAGAGGTAGCACACGAACACCACCAGCCCAAACGTGATGAGCAGCGTGAAGACGATCTCTTTCACGCACATGCGCACGAAGTCCGTGGCGTCGTACGGCGTGATCCATTCGAGGTCGTCGGGGAACGACTGCGCGAGCCGGTCCATCTCCTTGTAGATCTGGTCCATCGTGGCGATGGCGTTCGCGCCCGGCTTCTGCTGGAGGGCGATCGACACCGCGTTGCCGCCGTTGAACTGCCCGGTGAACATGTAATTCTCCTCGCCCACCTCCGTGCGCGCGATGTCCTTCAGGCGCACGAGACCACCGTTCGCGTCGCGGCGGATGACGATCTCGTTGAACTCCTTCGGCGACAGGAGACGTCCCTTCGCCGTGAGCGTATAGACATGCGCGCCGTGCGCCGGGATCGGGGACGCGCCCACCGTGCCCACCGACGCCTGGACGTTCTGCTTCGTGACCGCCGCGATCACCTCCTCGGTGTTCAGCCCCTGCGCAGCCATGCGGTCGGGATCCATCCAGATGCGCATGGAGATGCGCGGCCCATAGACCGTCGCCTCGCCCACGCCGGGGATGCGCAGCAGCACCGGCGTGATGTTGCCGTAGATGTAGTCGGAGATCTGCAGGCGCGACATCGTCCCCTTCGGCGAACGGAGGCAGACCACGCCCAGCATGTCCTCGGCCTGCGCCCGGATGCGTCCGCCGAGCTGCTTCACCTCCGCCGGCAGTTTCGCCTCGGCCTGCGCCACGCGGTTCTGCACCTTCACCATGTCCATGTCGCGGTCGCTCTCCACCTCGAACGAGAGCGTCAGCGAGTACGTACCCGTGTCGGAGCAGGAGCCGACCATGTAGAGCATGTCATCGACACCGTTCACCTCGTCCTCGATCGGCATGGCGACGGTGTTGAGGATCTCCTTCGCGTTCGCGCCGGGATAGCTGTACGTCACCGAAATGGACGGTGGCGTCAAACGCGGATACTGCGAGATCGGAAGCCACTTGATGGCCATCACGCCAGCCATCGTCAGCACGATGGCGAACAGTATGATGGCCG
>CACZCD010000042.1 GCA_902779565.1 uncultured bacterium
CAGATCGCCCGTGCCGAGGCCGAGACGCAGGAGATGACGAACGCCATCCTCGCCTACGAGAACTACGATGACGACCACTCACTCAAGAAGTACCAGACCTCGAAGGCCTGGAAGGAGGCCACGGAGGATTCGCTGCAGTTCATCCTCGGCGGCGTCGAGAACAAGCAGGGGAAGGTGCCCGTGCTGTTCAACGCGGCGATACGGGGCGGCAGCGTGCTCGACCCTTGGGGCACGCCTTACCAGTACATGATTGCCGATGCCGGCAACGCCGCGGAGAGCGGCGCGGACCAGGTGGGCAGCGGACTTTCCACATACATGTATCTGCCAAACCTTTGGCGGCTAAAGGCGGATGAGCAGGAGTAGATGATAGATGATAACTGATAGATGATAGAGAGATAACGGTTATGAGCAAAGCACAGAAGTTAACAGGATGCGTGAAACACAACGAGGGCGGAGGAACTCTATCCTCTATCAGTTATCATCTATCATCTAACAAGAAGGGCTCTGCGCTGCTGATCGTTTTAGGCATGTTCGCGTTCATGCTTGTGAGCGCGGTGGCGTTCTCAGTCTATATGCGCGCGAGCCGTGCGCCAAGTTCGTATCTGCGCCGCAACACGTCACTGCGGCAGGTTGTGAAGGCGGCCGTGGCGCGGGCCATCGATGAAGTGGATACGGCCATCGGAAACGACCCGTTCCCGGGCGTGGGCTACAACCATAACTACGGCGGCACGGGGGAAAACGATCCCAACACATTCAAGAACGACAACTGGCATGGGCGGGTGTTCGTCCCGTCGAACGAGGTCGCGATGGCGGATACCGTCTCCACGCTTACGTTGGAGGGGCTCGGCTATCTGCCGCCCTGCCTCGTGAACGAAGTGCGCTACTGGAGCCGGCATACGCGCACCGCGAAATGGCATGCGTTCAACTACGGGCTTGGACGCTATGCGTTCACGGCGGTGAACGTCTCGGACTTCTTCGACCTCAACAACTTCATCACGCCGAAAAATGGTAGCCCCCGTCAGTATCTAAACCGCTCGTCAGCACCTCATGGCAGGGTTTCGCCGACCTATCTGTTCCGAGGCGACGAGAAGGACAACATGGATGCCCATGGCAACGACGCTGCTGCTTTCCTGAAAGCACTGGCAGACGGTTCCGGCGCGGGCGGTGGATCGTATCCAACGCTTTCGGCTGTTCCGTTCGTATCAATGCTGGATTTCAACTTGGTTGTGGCCAATGCTGGAAATTCATTTGGCGGATTTGGTTCTCCGTTCGTCAACCTTATTCAGAACAATAATACGGCGACATTTCTATCTGGTTATGAAGATGTCGCTCGGCATTCTATTTTCATGGTCGGCGGATGGAATGGGGGCGACAGTAACGGCAACACATATCAGGGATATTCTCAGATGTATAATGGCTTAAAGGTCAATCTGAATTTCCCGGAATTTCAGCCGTTCTCCGGGTATTCATCTTGGTTCCCCGAAAAAACCACTTTGGATCACTGCTATAATGACGTTTCAGAGAATCATCCTTTTTGGAAGCCATACAATAGCACATTTCCAATCATTGCCACGGCTATGCTTTGCGACTATCTCGACTACGACAATGTCCCTCTGTCGCTTTGCATCCCCTGCACCGAAGCCGTGCCGATGCTTTGTGGTGTGGACATGACTGCAAATACGGTAAACTACAAGATAATCTTGAACAAAACAACTCAAGCTGCAGATGATGAAAATGGCACCCCGGAAACAATCACTTATGAATATTCTTTAGAATTTGAAGTGGGAGATCTTGAGGTTCCGGTAGCGGTAGTTTATCCTTTTTCAACTGCGAACCATGGTTCTCCTAAAGAGTATGTTGTGGAAGGATTTGCTAGAGTATTCTTTACTGCCGATAGTGGCAATGCTTGGGGAAAAGGGTTGCGTACTTCTAGTGCCGACATGAGTCTTGGGGATAATTTCGCTTGGGATGTTAAAGATATAGATAATAACCCAGCGTTTATCCAGTTTAAATTGGATTCGAGCAAGGGGTTTTCGTTCCCGGATAATCTTAACGATGAAAAGTTCGCACTGAAGGTTGATTTGGCTTGTAACCATCAGGGGACAATTAAGAAATCGGGTCTGTTGGCAAAACTTGTTTATGAAAAGGATAAGGATGGCCACCTGACTCTAAAAACGAGTGAGAACGGGGATGTATTCAGATTCTATGGTGAGAATTGGGAGAGTGTGGATTTTAAGAATGAGTTTCATGTGCATCGTGAAGGTGAAGCGGATGCAGAGATAAAATTTAGGCCATCCATTGCCGTCTATCTGCGCATTAAGGCATCTGTTGCAGAAGCGGAAGATCTGAATAAAACGATAGACATGGTTCCTGCCATTGCGAATTATGATAGCCTGAATCAGCAGTCAACAAAGGGCCTTAACGGGTTTTCTGTGGCAGCAGGCGATAATGCAGGGACTCCGTTGCTTCGATTCTTCCCCGAAACTGTTGAAGCTTCAGGTATACGCCTCGGATATAGTTATTTTGACCAGCATAAGGATGCGTCGTTTGATGCAAAAGATTTTATCCACGATAGTTATCTTGCGAACGATCCTCGCATAAATTGGGCCCCTGAACAGTGGTGGGCATCGAAGGGACACCCGAATGATGATGACGAGTTTAAGATATGGTGGCTTACCAAGGTGAAAACAGACTTTCAAAATAAGATTGACAGTCGGGATCGTGGTATTTTCACAACGATGGCTTCAAATCAGGGATATATGCAATCAATGTATGAATGGATGATGATACCGCAGGTGCGTGAGCTGAATGTGAGTGGTAATCCTGAATGGGGGGCATTTGAAGGGGGAGGCGGATATGATGGTGTGGTGAAGACGGCAATCGATAGTGTCTCTTATGCGAACGTGATGTGGCGCACGTATAGGTCAGATGCCTTTGGCTATGATAACGCATGGGGTAGCATTGATGATCTGGCCTTTAATGATTCCGATAATGGATTGCGTGTAAATCCCTACACGGATATCACTAACATTATGTTTGGGGCGTTTGCCAATATGCCGCGTGACTGGTGGTCTGCAAGCACCAACTACAATGCAAGCGGCAAGGGCTATATGAATCCTTCTTCAACCTCCTTTGAAAAGCAATATCTTTTTGATTGGTCTTGCAATTATGAGGATGTTTTAAGCATGACTAGATTTTGGAGGTACATTTTCAGGGAAAAGAGTGTTGACGGTCTTTATAAATCCACTGACATTCCAGATCGATGGACAGAACGGTTTGATGGATTTTCTGATGGCACTATTGAACAGATAACAGATAACAATGGCCTTGTGCGATGGGAATATCAGGGGGGGATTCGCTTGTTTAATTGGTTGACAGGAGAAATAGAGGGCAATTGTAAAACCACAGAGAACCGTGGCGCTGAAGCACAAGCCATTTTGCAGAATGAATTGACTTTGGCGGAGCGCAAGTTCCTCTATGGTTACCTGAAGGGATGCTTTGCGAACACGGCGCAATTGTTCCTTGTGTTCGTGCGCGCCGAGACCACAGCCGGCGGCGCAGTAGGAGCTGGTGCGCGTGCTGTCGCATTGGTCTGGCGCGATCCTGCTGCACCATCCAATGGCGGGTTGCCTCAAACGGGGGTCGGCAAGGACAATGCGCGGTGGTACCTGCGACCGACCACCAAAAATGAAGAGTCATGGCGATTCCGCAAGCGGGATTACCCCCCGCATCGTACCCGCATCCTTTTCTACCACCAGTTCGATTAGGGTTGATGAACCGTAAGCGCAAAGACCACTAACCACTAATCACTAACCACTAGCCACTAACCACTAACGACCACCATGAAAGACAAAAAGGGATTCACACTTCTTGAACTGCTGATCGTGATTGGCATCATCGCCGTGTTGGGCGGCATTATGCTGGCGCAGTTCTCCAGCTCCACCGACAGCGCCCTCGCCGCCACCTGCATGAACAACATGCGGACCCTTTGCAATGCGGTGATTGCGGATGGGGCGCGCGAGAGCCGCTATCCTTCGGCCGGCCCGTACCAATATTTCAAGGAGGGAGGGGACGAGAAGGAAAATAAGCCCTGGCGGCAGGGTTGGATAGGATTCGCCGAGGGGGAGCAGAAGGTGTCATGTTACCATGATGGCGGAGATAAAGGCGAGACCCAGCACTACGCCATCACAAACGGTTCAATCTGGCGGACAATGAGCGGCCAGTCGGGCGCGTATGTCTGCCCGGCGCACACGAAGTACTGCAAGCAGATGAAGAAACCCATGCCGTCCTGGAGCTATGCGATGAATAGCTTCTTCGGGTGGGATACCGGGAAGCCGGTGGCGGACATTGAAATCGGTCGGCGAAGCTATGGGGACGGTTATGTCTCCTTCAGCTATTCGTCGGGGACCCGGAAGCGGCCGCTCGAGAAGGTGCTGCTGTTCGCGGAGATTCCGTATGTGGAGAACGGTGTGCAGCACCCGGAATGGTCCACCTCCGCCGGAAAGGAGAACGACGGGATTCTTCAGTATCCCCCTGCCAGCGACGAGAAGAAGAAGGCGAACAAGGCGAGCGACGGCACGGGCGAGATCATCGGCTTCAATCACAAGACCGGCAAAAACTACAGCGCGCATGTCGCGTTCGCGGATGGTCACTGTGTGAAGCTCGTGTTGCCGGATGGGGCGACCGAGGAAAACCTCAAGGAGCTTACAACCTGGCTCTGCACGGGTGTGGAATATACGTTTAACGGCAGCAAATACGAGAAGGTGTCCGAATGAAGCGGTTGGTGTTTTTTGCCGCGGTTGCGGTTTCGGTGGCGGCTTCCGCCGCGATGCTGGACGGCATCGCCGCGCGCATCGACTCGCGTGTGATCACGGTGGGGGATGTGATGGCCGAGCTCCGGCGCCATCCCGAGATCCGGGAACGGGTAAAGGTATCGGGTGATGAATCCGAGATGCAGGCGCTCTACCGTGCGGCGCTGGACATGCTCATCGAGCGTCGCCTGATCCTGAAGGCGGCCGAGGCCAAGAAGATGGAGATCCCCGAATGGGTGATCGACAACCAGATCCGTGAGATCGTCCATGACATGTTCGGCGGCGACATGAACCGTCTGGAGGAAGAGCTGTCCCGCTCCAAGATTACGATGCCGGAGTACCGCAATACGATCAAGGACGACATCACGGTGCGCGGGATGCGCCAGCAGATGGTCGAACAGTACGTGACGGCCTCCCCGAGCGCGATGCGGAAGGAGTATCGCGATCATCCGGAACGGTATCGTCAGGAGTCGAAGGCCTCCGTGCGCGTGATTTTGCTCAAGCCGCCGACGCCGGGCGATGGTCTGGCGAGCATCAACACGCGGTGGATGCAGATCGGCGAGGAGCTGGCGAAGGGCGAGAGTTTTGCGGACATGGCCATCAAATATTCTGCCGATTCCCATGCGAAGGACGGCGGGCTTTGGAAGGATGTCAATCCCGAGGAGGCGTTTCGCCCCGAAATCGTGGCTGAGATCGCGAAGCTGGATGTCGGGAAGGTTTCAAAGATGATCGACATCGACGGCTGGGGCTTTATCGTCAAGAAGGAGGCCGAGACGGGCTCCAAGACGATGTCGTTTGAGCAGGCCTACGATAAGATCTCCTGGACGGTGCGCAATGACACCGCCAAGAAGGCCTATGATGAATGGATCGCCCGCCTCAAGGACGATGCCTTCATCAAGATCTATCCTCCGCCGAAGGAGTAGGTTCACTATGGCTGATGTGCCGCAAGAGACGCTGGACGGCACGGTGACGGCCATCGTGTTCCGCAACGATGAGACCGGCTACTCCGTGTTGCGCGTTTCGAGCGGCGGCGGGGACGGCGCGTTCCGCCTGAAGACCGCGGAGACCGTCGTGGTGGGCACCTGCGGCGCGGTGTGGGAGGGCGAGGATCTCCACGCCGTCGGCGAATGGGTGACGGACAAGGTCCACGGACGGCAGTTCAAGGCGAAGGAGATCGTCTGCGCCACGCCCCGGTCCATCACCGGCATTGAACGCTATCTCGCCTCTGGCCTCATCAAGGGCATCGGTCCGGAATACGCAAAGCGCATCGTTGCGAAGTTCGGCGAAGAGACGATTGAGATCCTCGACCACCATTCGGGGCGGCTCCTTGAGGTGCCAGGAATCGGCGAGACGCGGGCGACGCGCATCAAGAAGAGCTGGGAGGCCGAGCGCGGCGCGCGCGAGGTGATGATCTTTACGCAAGGCTACGGCATCTCTGTGGCGAAGACGGTGAAGATCTACCGCCGCTACGGGGCGGACGCCATCGCGATCATTAAGTCCGACCCCTACCGGCTCTGCCGCGACATCTGGGGCATCGGCTTCGCCACCGCCGACAAGATCGCCATGTCGGTGGGGATGGAGAAGGATGCGCCGGCGCGTGCGCGGGCGGCGATCCTGCACACGCTCCAAACGGAGGCGGACGAGGCCGGACACTGTTGGACCGCCGAGCCGGAGCTGCTGCTCCGTGCGCAGGAACTCGTCGGCATCTCCGTGGAGAAGCTGGACGCGGCGCTGAAGGAGGAGGAGATGGCGGGGCGGATCGTTGCGGAGCATCCCGAGGGCGTCGCCGAGGCGCCGCGCCGGGTCTATCTGACCGATCTCCACCGCGCCGAGCGGAACGTCGCCGCGCGGATGCGTGCGCTTCTCGAGTCGCCGCGCTCGTTCGATCCCATCGATCCCGACCGCGCGATCGCGTGGTGGGAGGCCCGGACGGGTTTTCGTCTCGCTCCGGCGCAGGAGCGCGCGGTGCGCACGTCGCTCCAGAACAAGGTGAGCATCATCACGGGCGGTCCGGGCGTGGGCAAGACGACCATCGTGCGTGCGCTCGTGGAGATCTACGGCGGGCGGCGGAACGCGAAGGGCGAACCGCTCGTCCGTGTGATGACCGCTGCGCCCACGGGCCGCGCCGCGAAGCGTCTCGCAGAATCGACGGGAGCCCCGTCGCAGACGCTCCACCGCCTGCTCAAGTACAATCCACAGACGCGTGAATTCACGTTCAACGCGGAGAATCCGCTCACGGGCGACGTGTTCATCTTTGACGAGACGTCTATGGTGGACATCCGCCTCATGGAGAACGTGGCCCTTGCGCTGCCGTCCACCGCGACGCTCATCCTGGTGGGCGATACGGACCAGTTGCCGAGCGTGGGTCCGGGAAATGTGCTGCACGACCTCATCGATTCGGGCGTGATCGCCTGTTCGCGGCTCACCGAGATCTTCCGGCAGGACAATTCCGGGCTGATCGTGCGCAACGCGCACCGCGTGAACGCAGGCGAGGGGTTCGAGTGTCCGGCGGCGGGTGCCGAGAGCGACTTCTACTTCATCCAGCAGAACGATCCGGACCGGACGCTGGCCTTCGTGCTCGATTTCATGGCCACGCGCATCCCGCGGAAGTTCCACATGGATCCGATGACGGATGTGCAGGTGCTCTCGCCCATGCGCAAGAATGCGCTCGGCACGGAGAACCTCAACCTGATGCTGCAGCGGCGGCTCAATCCCGAAGGTCCTGCCGTGCAGCGCGGCGGCACCCTGTTCCGGAAGGGTGACCGCGTAATGCAGCTGCGGAACAACTACGATAAGGATGTCTTCAACGGGGATGTCGGGTTCGTCGCCGATGCTTCTCCCGCTGAACGCAAGCTTGTCGTGACTTTCGACGGACGTCCGGTGGAGTACTCCTCCGGCGATCTTGACGAGCTGGCGCTCGCTTACGCGACAACGGTCCACAAGTCGCAGGGGAGCGAATACCCCGCCGTGATCGTGCTGCTGCACAACCAGCACTACATGATGCTCCAGCGCAATCTGCTCTATACGGCGATCACGCGCGGGCGGCGGCTTGTGCTGGTGATCGGCTCGAGATGGGCGGCGGAGAAGGCCATTGAAACGAACACTGTGCGCGGACGGCGCACGTCACTTGCGGAAAGGTGTCGAAGATGAGAAGAGGAATGGGATTGGCTGTCGGCGTTGTGCTCTGCGCGTGTTGCGCGTGTGCGGCGGGGGAATTGGTCTTTACGGCGGCGGATACGGAGATTGTCGTCGCGCCGAATCCGCCGCTCGGCACGCAGTTCGCCGCCCGGGAATTGAAGGGCTTCCTCGACCGTGTGCTGGGGGCGAACGTGAAGGTCGTCACGGCGTTCACGCCTGGCCGGAAGGCGATCGTGCTCGGCACGAACGCCTGGAGCGTGGCGGCGGGCATCGACATGGCGGTGAAGCCGCGCGACGCGTTTGTGATCAAGGCGGCGAAGGATCGGCTCTACATCGCCGGTCGGGATCCCGTGAAGCTGGATCCCGGAAAGGTCGCCGCGCGCGGACGCGGCACGGATCAGCGTTCGCTCGCACGGAGCGAGCGCGCCACCGCGTTCGGCGTGTACGAGTTCCTTGAACGCTTCGCCGGCTGCCGGTTCTACTTCCCCGGGGAGCTTGGCGAGGTCGTGCCGAAGGCTGCGGCGATCCGCGTGCCGGAGGGAACGGTGATCGAGCGCGCGCCCGTGTTCACCCAGCGCAGCGTGAGCTTGAACAGCCCGATGAAGTTTCAGACCGGTTCCGCCGAAGAGAAGATGAGCTTGCAGTTGCTGAACTGGATTCGGTTGAGGCTTGAGACGGATCATCTTCAGTGCGGGCACGGTCTCAACTCCTTCGGTTACGCCTCGCGCTTTGCCGACACGCACCCCGAATACTTTTGCCTGCGGCGCGACGGCCAGCGCGCGACGCTCAAGGTGGATCCCAATCCCCAAAGCCAGTCGCATTGCGTGGGTCAGCTCTGCCACACCTCGGACGTGTGGAACGAAATCACCGAGGACGTGCTGAGCTATTTCCGTGGCGAGTCCGGCGAGCGCCGTCTTGGCAAAGGTCGTCATTGGGGGAAGAACGTGCGCGGCGTCCATGCGGACGTGATGCCGCAGGACGGCATGTGGAAATGCCACTGCAAGAACTGCCTTGCGGTCTATGACGAGGGGCCCGACTATGCGGATACGCTCATCTGGGGACGCACTTGTTCGCTCGCCCGTCGCGTTAAGGCGGAGGGGCTGAAGGGCCGTATCGCGCAGATGGCGTACCGTCCGTATTCGAAGGTGCCGAAGATGGATATCCCTGACAATGTGGACGTGATGGTGGCGACGGCGGGCCCGTGGACGCTGCGCGACGAAGCGCAGTATGAGAAGGGGATGCGCGAGATGGCGGCCCGGCATCAGGGGCTGCGCAGCTGGAAGGAGAAGCTCGGTCGCCCCGTGTGGCTTTGGACGTACCCCGGCAAGGTGAACGCGATGAACATGCCCGACGTGCCGCAGATCGCGCCGAGGGTCTGGGGGCGTTTCTACCAGAAGGAGGCGCCCTACATCTTCGGCGCGTTCAACGAGGCCGAGAGCGACAGCTTTGCGTTCAACTACCTGAACTTCTATGTGTTTTCGCGCGTGGCGTGGGATGTGTCGGTGGATGTGGAGGCGCTTCTCGCGGAACATCACCGGCTGATGTACGGCCAGGGCGCGGCGGCGATGGCGAAGGTGTTTGACCGGCTTGAGGAGGTGTGGCTGCACAAGGTCGTCCGCGAGAACGCGACGACCTCGACGGGCGGCGAGCCGGCCTACGAACGGCCGGGACCGTATGACCTGCTGATGAAGGTCTATTCGTCGACGCTGCTGGCGGAGCTGGACGGTTTCATCCAAGACGCGCTTGCCGCGGTGCCGAAGGATTCCCTGGAGGCGCGGCGCATCGCGTTTGTGGATGCGGAGATCGTCGGGCCGATCCGCAAACGGGCCCGAACCTTTCAGTCCGCCCGGAGCGTCGAGGAGGAGATGCGCCGCCGCGCGGCGGCGAAATCCTGTACGGACATCCCTGCCACGGCAAAGTGGTGGGCGCGCATCGGATCGCGCGTGGAGGGGGACGCCGTGGTGTTCAACGTGAAGCCCAGCATGAAGGCGATGCTGTCGCTCAAGACGGCGAAGGTTGAGCTCAAGCCGAACACGCGGTATCGCGCGTCCTGCTTCCTCTCGGCGGATCTGAACGAACTTCCCTTCCTTCAGGTCAAGAAGGGGAACGGGCTTGTGTTCGAGCTGAGCGAAGGGAAGTCCCGCAAGCGGCTTTATCGCGTGTCGGGCATCTTCGGAAAGCACGCGCGCGAAGCGTGGGGCTTCGACTTCGCCACCGAGTCCACGATCGAGGAAGGCGGCTATTTCGCCCTGCACGGCTACGGCGTGGAAGGTACGGTGCGTCTCGACGGCCTGTGCCTCTATGAAGTGAAGTAACCGCGAAGCGAGCGGAGAAGTCCAGGTCGCGCCCGCCGAAAAAGTTGCCAAATTTGGGTACTTGCGCCGAAAGCCGTTTTTTGGTATATTACGCGCCTGTTTTTCGAACCAAAAGGAAATTGAGCTAAATGCCGACAATCAATCAGTTGATTCGCAAGGGGCGTCAGCCGCTTGCCAAGCACTCGAAGTCTCCGGCGCTGAAGGAGTGCCCGCAGCGCCGTGGCGTGTGTCTCGTCGTGAAGACGATGACGCCCAAGAAGCCGAACTCCGCACTCCGCAAGGTCGCCCGTGTGCGTCTCACGACGGGCACCGAAGTCACCGCGTACATCCCCGGCGAGGGCCACAACCTGCAGGAACACTCCGTTGTTCTCGTGCGTGGCGGCCGTGTGAAGGATCTTCCGGGCGTGCGCTACCACATCATCCGTGGCAAGCTCGATTCCCTTGGTGTGAATGGACGCAACCGCAGCCGTTCCAAGTACGGCATGAAGCGTCAGAAGAAGGAAGAGGGGAAGTAAGCCATGTCGCGTAGAGCCAAGAAGATCGAAAAGCGCGTAACGCTTGATCCCAAGTACAATTCAGAGCTCGTCGCCCACATGATCCGTGTGGTGATGAAGGATGGCAAGAAGACGACCGCCGAGCGCATCGTCTATGGCGCGATCGACAAGATCAAGGAAGCCATCGAGAAGACCCCCGAAAAGTTTGTCAAGGAAGAGAAGCCGTTCACCGATCCGCTCGAGGTGCTGACCACCGCGATCGATCAGATGAAGCCGCAGGTCGAGGTGAAGACCCGTCGCGTGGGCGGTACCACCTATCCGGTGCCGGTGCCGATCGCCGCGAACCGCCAGCTTTCGCTCGCGCTCCGCTGGACGACTCAGTTCGCCTCGGGACGTCACGGCATGGGCATGCCGGCCGCCGTCGCCGCGGAAATCATCGATGCCTTCCAGGGCCAGGGCAACGTCATCAAGAAGCGTGACGACGTCCACAAGATGGCTCAGGCCAACAAGGCATTCGCCCATTACGCGTGGTAAGTGCGTAAAGGCGAGTTCGAAAAACAACCCTCCGCTTTTCGGCGGAGGGTTTATGGTATAATCTGCGGCCATGAAAACAATCTATTCTTTCCTTATGTTGCTTGTCGCGGCGGTGTTGCCGTGCTTTGGAACGGAAAATCATGCGGATCGCATCGTTGCGCGCGTTCTCGAGAACGTCGCCAAGATCAAGGCCGAGCAGCCAGAGGCCGTGCCAATGGCGTTCTGGGACTTTGACGGTACCATCATACGGGGCGACATTTCGGAAGGGTGCGAATTTGTCGGCGGCAAGCTGAACAAGCTCTACAAGGGGCTTATCGAACGTACGATCGAAGCGGGACTCTGCACCGTCTATCCGGCCGAGGGCGGATGGGATCGGTACTGGAACCATGACTATGCTCGGATGAAGGAGATTGGACGTTGGTTGGCATGGCCGTACAACGCCCAGATGTACTACGGTCAGTCCGTCGCCGCGCTGGATGCGTTCTGTGAGGCCGAGTGCGAGAAGGTTTACCGGAAGTGGTATTTCGCCTCGTCCATGAAGATCTTCCATGCGCTGGAGAAAGCCGGTGTGGAGAACTATGTGGTCTCCGCAAGTCCGGAGCTTTTCGTGAAGAACACGGCGAAGTCCTTGGGCATCCCGTCGTGCCGCTGCCGTGGCATCCGCGTGGTTCTGGATGGCGACCGGGTGACGACGAAGGTGGTGCATCCCGTACCGAACGGTGAAGGGAAGGTGGAGAACGTGCGCGAGTTTGTGCTGGCGCGTCCGCATGGCGTGGCGGTGGCGGCGTTCGGCAACAGCTATTCGACCGATGGCGCGTTTCTCCGCTACGTGGCCACGCAGCCGGCGCTGCCGGGCGGCGCGAAGGGGACGGCGGTGATGATCAACGGCGGCAAGGTTGTCCCTGGCTATACGGAACACTTCATCACGGTCGATCAGGAAGAAGTGGTTGGTGATTAGTTGTTAGTGGCTAGTGGTTAGTGGTTGGTTGTTAGTGGCTAGTGGTTGGTGAGCGTTGAGATGGTTACGATACTGGCATCGAAGTCGCCGAGGCGGGCGAAGATATTGGCAGACCACGGATGGAAATTTGAGGTGGAGCCGACCGAAGCGGCGGAGGTCTCGATTCCCCGTGCCCCGCGTCGCACCGTGCTCGTGAACGCCGCGCGCAAGTTGAAGGCATGCCGCGCGCGGCATCCAGACGCGCGGATCATCGCGGCCGACACCATCGTGTGGTTCGACGGTCGCATCTACGGCAAACCGCGCGATCTCACTGAGGCCCGCCAGTTCCTTCGCGAGCTTTCGGGGCAGACGCACAGCGTGTTCACGGGCGTGGCGTACTGCCGGCCGGGCGAACGGCTTGAGACGGAAGTGGTGGAGTCGTGCGTCACCTTCCGGAAACTTTCCGAGTCGTTAATCGACCGCTATGTGGAGACGGTGCGCCCCACCGATCGCGCCGGGGCCTACGACATCGACGAATCCGGCGATCTGATCGTGGAATCCTATACCGGCAGCTACGAGAATATCATGGGGCTCCCGCTGGATGAGGTGTTGAAAAGTGGAAAGGTGGAAAAGTGGAAAGGTGGAAAAGTGGAGAGTAACGGCTAACGGCGATGCTTGACTTTAAGAACATATCGGTACATTATGGGCATCAGGATGTCCTGACGGACGTCACGTTCCGCGTGAACAAGGGCGAGCGCGTGGGGGTTGTGGGACCGAACGGCAGTGGTAAGTCCACGATCTTCCGGATCGTCCTCGGCGAGATTTCAACGGACCATGGCGAGTTGATCATTGAGGGTTCGCCCACGATCGGTTCCACGCGCCAGCATCCCGAGCCGGAGTTCCCGGAGGAAACGCTGCTCCAGTACGCCGTCCGCGGCGTGCCGGGATTCTGCGACCTTGAGGCGAAGATGAAGGCGCTTGAGGCGCGCATGGATGCGGGCGAGGACGTCTTCAAGGAATACGGCGAGGTGCAGACCGCGTTCGAGCATATGGGCGGCTACGATCTCGAGACGCGCGTGAAGGTTGCGTTGGGCGGACTCGGCTTCGCGGTGGAGGAGTTCGACAAGCCGTTCAACGCCTTCTCCGGCGGCTGGCGGATGCGCGCGGAGCTTTCGCGCGTGCTGGCCTCGTCCCCCGACCTGCTCCTTTTGGACGAGCCCTCCAACTACCTCGACCTGCCTGCGGTGGATTGGCTCCAGAAGTACCTGAAGCAGTATCAGGGCACGCTCATGCTCATCTCGCACGACCGCTATCTTCTGCGCACGCTCACCGACATCATCGTGGAGGTGGATGCCGAGACCGCGACGCGCTACGAAGGCAATCTCGACTGGTACCTGAAGGAGCGTGAGGTGCGCTACCAGCACCTCAAGGCGGCGAAGGAGAACCAGGACCACCATCGCGAACAGCTCCAGCGGTTCGTGGACCGCTTCCGCGCGCAGGCGACGAAGGCCGCGCAGGCGCAGAGCCGTCAGAAGCTCATCGACAAGATCGACGAGGCGCGCATCGTGCTGCCCAAGCGGTACACGACCTCCGGGCGTCTGCGTCTCGCGGAGCCGCCCTCCAGCGGCATCGAGATGTTCCGGTGCGAAAGCCTCTTTTTCTCGTATGATGGCGTGAAGAACGTCCTGCATGACGTGAGCTTCAATATCACGCGTGGCGACAAGGTGGCGCTCATCGGCTACAACGGTCTCGGCAAGACCACGCTGATGCGCATCATCGCCGGCACGCGTCAGCCGACCGGCGGCAAGGCGGTGCTGGGGCACAACGTGGTGCCGGGTTATCTTTCGCAGGAGTTCGCCGAGACGATCCCGCCCGACGTCACGGTCTATCGCAACGCGAAGAACGCGATTCCGCCGGGCATGAACGAGAAGAACTTCCGCAATCAGCTGGGCGCGTTCGGTTTCGACGAGAATGATGTGGAGAAACCGGCCGGCGTTCTTTCCGGCGGCGAAAAGATCCGTCTGGCGTTTTTGCGGCTTTTCCTGCAGGCGCCGAACTTCCTCCTGCTTGACGAGCCGACCACGCACCTGGATCTGGATGGCCGTCAGCTGCTCAAAGACGCACTTCAGAAGTACAAGGGAACGATTCTGCTCGTCTCGCATGACATCGACTTCGTGCGCGACGTGGCCACGTCCGTACTGGAGATCACGCGTGAAGGGGTGCGGTCCTTCCCGGGCGGCTACGACTACTACTGCGAGAAGCAGAGGATAGATGATAGAGGACAGAGGATAGAGGAAAAAGGGCAGAGGACGGAGAAAAATCTATCAACTATCAACTATCAACTATCAACTGACAAAAAGGAGCTGCGTCAGCAACGGGCGGCGGAGCGGGCGAAGTACGCACCGCGTCTGAGGGAGCTGAAGCAGCGCATGGAGACCGCCGAACGGAAGATCGATGAGCTGCAGAAGAATCTTGATGTCGCCTCCGAAGAGCTTTTCAACCCGAAGCCCACGACAAATTTCGAGGAGCTGAACCGCACGGTCCGCACGCTCCAGTTCGAGATCGACCGTTACACGGCGGACTGGGAAGAGGCCGCGACCGAACTTGAGGCGATCGAGTCGGAGAATGCGGCAAGGTCTGGGTAGCAGGCGGCGGCGTAGTCGTCGAGGGGCGTGGGTTGCGCATTCACGATGAACACTTTGCCGCCGCGCTGGAGCGTGAGGCGCGGCAGTCCTGCCGCCGGGTACACGGTCAGCGACGTGCCGAGCACGATCATCACGTCTGCTTGGGCGGCCAGCTCCTGTGACCGCAGGAAGGCCTCCTCCGGCAACGATTCGCCGAAGAACGTAATGTCGGGCTTGTACACGCCACCGCAGCGGCAGCGCGGCACATACGGTTCGCCCAGCTGTGCGGTACCACCATTCGCCGCGATCATCGCCATGATCTCTTTGAACGACTTGCCGTCACCGCATTGGCGGCAATGGTGCCGGATGGGGGATCCGTGGACCTCATAGACGTTTGACGAGCCCGCCTTCTGGTGGAGCATGTCAATGTTCTGCGTGATGATGCCGTCGAGATGGCCACCCGCTTCAAGCTGCTTCAACGCACGATGTACCGGTCCCGGCTCGAAGGAACCGAGTCCATAGACGAGTTCGCGGCAGCCGCGGTAGTAGATGGACGGATCGCGGTCGAACCAGTCGATGTCGAAGATCCGTTCGGCATCGGGGTTCTTGTACAGCCCCTGCGGTCCTCTGAAATCGGGGATTCCGCAGAGCGTGCTGACGCCGGCCCCCGTCATCGCCGCCACGCATTTTGCGTTCCGTATCGCTTCAATCAGTTGCTTCATGGATGGGATCTCCTGCGCATGTGCGCCTGTCGTTTGGGTGTTCGCGGTTCTTCCGCGAGTAGTGGAAGTAGAGCGCAAGGTCTGTCGAGACGAGCGCGATGTCGATGAGATAGACGATGCACAGCCACAACTTCGTCCCTTCGACCAGATGCGCGGCGATGCCGCAGAGGTAGCCGAAGATGACGATGAACATGAACTGAGGGGACTTCCCGTCCACGCGCTTCGCCCGGTAGGTGCGCACGATCGCGAACGGCCACGAAAAGCCGAACGCGAACAGCATTGCGAACTCCAATATCTCTGATGCCATGGCCGCGAATTATACCAAATTGCCGAAGATCCGCCGCCGGATATTTTTACTGCGTCACAGAACGGCCCGATCAACAGCCAGATTCTGCTCTCTGCGGTGCTTTGGGAGGATACGCTTTCGGGGATCCCTCCCTTCAAGGCGGCATTCGTCGGTGCGCCTCCACAGTGGGGATTCGCTCGGCACGGGCGCGGCTGACGCCGCGTCCGTGGCGGCTCATGCGCACCGAATGCCATGCCGCCTTTCCGGGCGTCCCGCGAAAGCGCATCCTCCCTCCGCCCGCAGATTCATAGTCTGTTTCTCTCTGTGGCAGGATGTGTGGAGCCGGAGCGGAGGCGGCTTGCCTGTTTTATGGGACGCCCGGAGTGAGCCACGCCTAACGGTACGCTGACAGGGGCGTGGCGAATGAAGGGAGGGACCCTAAAACAGGCAACCGCGCAGCGACCGGCTCCCTATCTGCCGCCGTTCTGTGACGCAGTAGGGTTATTTCAGGAATTCATTCACGCGGGGGAGGGCTTTCGCGCCCGCGGCGCGGCCGACGTCGTACACGCGCTGCATCTGCTCCGGGTCGTGGCAGACGCGGGAGATCTCAAGCGCGTGTTCGGGCGCAATCAGAAGGGCCTCGCCCTCGGCGACGCGGCGGTCGATGTATTTAAGCGCCGCATTGTACCATTCGTGGCGGGTCGCCAACGCCTTGTAGATCTTCGGATGGCGGCGCAGAAACGGCTTGATCAGGCGCACCTTCCAGTGCGGAAATTTCCGGTAGCCGTGCGGGCGGGTGGTGATGACCACGTTGCGCGTAAAGCCGATGGTCTCGAAATAGCGGAGCGGAATGCCGTCCGAAAGACCGCCGTCCAGGAATTCGCCATCGCCGATCTTTACGGGGCGCGACACGAGCGGCATGGATGCCGAGGCCTGGATCCAGGCAAACGCCTCGTCATTGGCCACATCAAGCCGTTGGTAAACGGGTTGGCCTGTGGCGCAATCCGTCGCCACCACATGGAACTCCGTCGGATCGGTGGCATACGCAGCCGCATCGAATGGGTCGAGGGTGAAGGGGAGCTCGCGGTAGCAGAAGTCCGCGTTGAAGAGGTCGCCGGTCTTGAACAGCGACGTCCAGCTGCAGTAGCGTGGGTCACGGGCGAAGCGCTTGTTGTAGCGGATCACGCGCCCGATCTGTCCGCTCTTGTAGTTACAGCCGAAGCAGGCGCCCGCCGATACGCCGATGATGCCGTCAAAGCGGAGACCGTTCTCCATGAACACGTCCAGCACGCCGGCCGTGAACAACCCGCGCATCGCTCCGCCTTCAAGAACCAGTCCTCGTTTCATGGCCTTGAATAATACTCTTTCGCGAGGCTTTGTGCAAGCATGAATCATTTCTGGGGCGCATTTTGCCGCCGAAAAAGGGTCTTGCGACTGGTTCATTCGAATGTGGTATAATATGCCGCAATGGGACTGATAGTGACAGATGCTCACAAAATCCCGTTCGATCGACGGGCGGGGAAAAAGAAAGGATGATGACAATAAGATGAAACGGTTGATGATTGCGTTGGCGGTGGTGGTTGCCGGGCTGTGTCCGGCGACGAATGCCGAAGAGAAGCCCGACGGACGCGTGGAGCTGTCGTCGGTGGCGCGGATGGAAAGCCGCACAAAGGATCCGAAACGCGATCCGGGGATCTTCGGCGACTACTGGTGGGCGAACCGTTTCCTGAGTCGTCATCAGGAGATCGAGAAGCTTAAAGGGCGCACGGTGGACGTGGTGCTGCTCGGTGACTCGATCATGCACTTTTGGGAGTGGAAGCATCCCCAAAGCTGGGCGAAGTTCACGGCGAACCGGGTCGCACTCAATCTCGGGTATGGTGGCGACCGCACGCAGAACGTGATCTGGCGCGTTGAACATGGCGAGCTCGACGGCTACGAGGCGAAGTGCGTCGTGCTGATGATCGGCACCAACAACAATTCCTCCGACAGCACCGATCCCGCGAACGTGGCGGCCGCCATTGAGAAGATCGTGGGCATGATCCGCCAGCACCAGCCCCGCGCGAAGATCGTCCTGCACCCGATCTTCCCGCGCGGCGTCTCCGCAGCATCGGCCAAGCACGCCAATGCCCGCGCTCGCAACGACAAGACGAACGCGTTGCTGAAGGCGTTTGCGGAGCGGGACGGAAAGATCGTGTGGATCGACTTCAACAGCAAGCTCGTGGATGAGACGGGATGGGTTCCGGCCTCCATCATGGCGGACCAGATTCATCCCACGGACGCGGGCTACGATATCTGGATGGAGGCGTTGGCCCCCGTGCTGTAAACGGGAATGGGGAACAGCTACCAACTCAAAAAGGAAAAACATGAAGATGATGAAGTGGTGTAAATGTCTGTCGATCGGCTTGTTTGCCGCCTGTGCGGCGCACGGCGCAGACCTGGCGTTCCTCAAGGAACTGGTTGAGATCCCCAGTTCGTCCATCGACTATCCGCAGGTGAATCGCGCCACACGCGCGATGAAGGCCTATCTTGAGGCGCGTGGGCTTTTCTGCACGGTGGAGACCGACGACAAAGGGCGCGAACTCCTCTTTGCGGCGACAAAGCCCGGCAAGGTGCAGGACTACATCTTCTCGGCGCATCTGGACGTCGTCCCCGCCTCTTACGAAGGGCAGTACACCTTCAAGAACGAGAACGGACGGCTCTCGGGACGTGGCGTGGGCGATGACAAGGGCGGTTCGCTCGCCGTCGCCCAGACGCTGATTGCGCTGAAGGACCAGGATGTCTCCGTCGGATGCATCTTCGGAGCCGATGAGGAGCTGGGCGGCTTCACGACGACCTGGATGGTCGAGGAGAAGGGCTACCGTCCGCGCCGGATGGTCATCGTCGTTGACAGCGCCTACGGTAAGATCGGGTATGCGACGAAAGGCCAGCTGATGGTCCGCGCCACGCTGAAGGGTAAGGGCGGACACTCTTCGGCTCCCTGGAACTGCGAAGATCTGATCACCCAGCTCTCCGAGGCCGTCGTGAAGATCAAGGAGGAGTGGTACCGCCGCCATCCGCTCGCGGACGGTCCGGACCACTGGTCGGATGTTCTGACGCCCACAATCGTCAAGTCCGAGGGCACGGCGCTCAACCGGATTCCGTCCGAGGTTTGGGTCAACTTCAACCTGCGCTCGGTCCGCCCGGAGGCCAAGGACGAGTGCCTCCAGCTCATCCAGGAGATCACGAAGGGTGATGTTGAGGTTGTGCGTTATTCGCCCCCGTGCGTGAGCGACGGTAACGACCCGTATGTTCAGCGCCTCAAGAAGGCGATGGAGACGGAGTTCAAGGCACCGGTTCCGCTTGAACGCATGCCGTTCGCCACGGACGCGCGTTGCTTTGTTTCCTGCGGCGTGCCGGTGGTCAACATCGGTCATGAGCACGGCGACTCGCATGCGGCGACCGAGTGGGCAACGGCGGACTCGATCGATCTCGTGACGCGATACCTCACGAAGTTCATCCTGGACGAATACAAGAAATAGCGTCGCTCTCCAAACTCCAAACTCTAAACTCTAAACTCCAAACTCAAAACTCAAAACCAACTAAAGGACACAGATGCTTCTCTCCTCACTCTTTCTCGCAGCGTCCCTGACCATTACGGCCGGCGGTGACGCATTCATGGTTCAGGGTTTTCCCAAGGGATTCAAGCTCGACACGACGCTGACCGAGTGGATCGGCAGCGGCGACGCCCGGCTCGTCAACTTCGAGACGGTCGTGAACGACGGAACCTGCCGCCCGGCGGCCTGGAGCGGCGGAACGTGGAGCTCGATGGATCCGTCCGTGCTCCCGGACTTCCTGGCCTTCGGCTTCAACGGTTGCGGCTGCGCGAACAACCATTCGCTCGACTTCTGCCAGGATGCATTGTTCCTGACGATGAAGACGCTGAAGGGGCTCGGCATGCCGTTCGCCGGCATCGGCGAGAACCTGCAGGAGGCGACGAAGGCCGGAATCGTCGAGACCCCTAAAGGGAAGGTTGCGTTCATCTCTGTCTCGTCGGCGTTCCATCCCGATGCAATGGCCGGCTGGAAGACCTCCCGTTCGCCCGGTCGTCCAGGACTGAACGGTCTGCGGTGGAAGGAGACGTATCTCGTCACGGAACAGCAGCTGGAATGGGTGAAGGAAATCGCGACGCAGACCGGGATCAACGGCAATCGCGAGCTGGATATCCGCACTGGCTTCACGGCGCCGGATGCGCCGGGCACATTCCAGATGGGCAAGCTGGCGTTCAAGAAGGCGGACAAGCCGGGCCGCACGTCGGCCTGCAACGCGAACGATCTCAAGCGGCTTTCCGAGGCGATCGCGGCGGCGAAGAAGGTGGCCGACATCGTGGTCATTCTCGCGCATTCGCATACGATGCGCCACAAGAATGTCGAAGAGCCGGCGCCGTATTTCGTGGAGTTCTGCCATAGGGCGGTTGATGCGGGCGCGGATGCCGTGATCGGCGGCGGCACCCATCAGCTGAAGGGGATCGAGATTCGGGGTGGACGGCCCATCTTCTACTCGCTCGGCGATTTCGTGTTCCAGAACAACGTCGTGCCGCTCGCGCCGCCGGACTTCTGCGAGCAGTACGGTGTGCCGATCGACTCCGATGCGAAGACGGCGTTCAACGCCCGCTCCAAGGGGGGTAAGGTCGGTCTTCATGCCTTCCGCGAGAACTTCCTCTCGGTTGTGCCGCGGCTCCGTTTCGAGAACGGCGCGGTGGCGAAGATCGAAATGCTGCCGATCGAGCTGCACTGGATGCAGGACTGGTCCGTCAATGGGCTGCCGCGCGCGGCGGACCGCGAGGCGTCGGATGTCATCTTGGCGGCGCTGAAGCGCACCTCGGCCGAGTTCGGAACGCAGTTCACGCGCCGGGAGGATGGCATCATCGAAGTGTCGTTGCCGAAGCGGTGAGAAAATTTTGCAAAAGAACACTTGCAAATCGAGCCGTAAAAGTGTATCTTACGCGTTATTGAGTTTTAAGGCATTTTGTCGCTTTGGCAGGTGATGAAAGCCGAGAAAGATTTCAAAGAAAAGGAAGAAAACGATGAACGTAAAGTTCGGTCTGATGGCGGGCCAGGCATCTGGCGGTACGACGATGGAGCCGACGCGGCCGGTGCGTCAAACGGAACTTGTGACGATTGACGAGAAGCCGACGCAGAAGACGGAGAAACCCGCGCCTTTCACGAAGGCCCCCAAGACGTCGCCGCGCTGCACGTGCGCGCCGGGAACGACGCATGACAAGCCCTGCACCTGCGGTGCGCCGAACTGCAAGTGCAAGGTCGTCGCGCCCGAGCCGGAATACACGGTCTATCGCGTCAAGGGCGGCGACATGCTTTCGGCGATCTGCAAAACGTACGGCGTGAGGCAGAAGAAGGTGCTGGAGCTCAACCCGGGCCTGGACCCCAACAAGCTCTACGCGGGGCGGAAGATCAAACTGCCGGGCAAGGTTGAGCTGAAGGGCGACGATGCGACGAATGCGGCGGCGAAGCCGGCCGCGAGCAAACCCGCCGCGAAGCCCAGTGCGGCCAAGGCACCGGCCCGTGCGTCGTCCTACAAGGGTGCGACAAAGGAGTACAAGGTGAAGAACGGTGACTTCCTCGGCAAGATCGCAGCGGAGAACGGCATCACCGTGAAGTGCCTCAAGGAGATGAACGGTCTTCAGAACAATAACATCCGCGTCGGTCAGAAGCTGAAGGTCCCCGCCGAGAAGCCTGTCGTTGAAGCGAAGCCGGCAGAACCGGCGAAGCCTGCGGCGGCCAAGGCGGCTGAACCGCCGGAAGCCCCGAAGAGCGATGCGCCTGCGGCGGCTGCACCGGCTGAAGCGACTGCCGCTCCTGCTGAACCCGCTGCGGTGACCCCAGAGGCGGCGACGCCCGCCGCGGCCACGCCCGCGGTTGAGCAGGTCAAGGATACGACTGCTGCGCTTGAGGCCGGCGAGGTCAAGACGCACACGGTGAAGGAGAACGAGGATGTCGTTTCGATCGCGATTCAGTATGGTGTGTCGCCGAGCGCCATCATGGATCTCAACGATCTCAAGAACGGTGAAGGACTTCCGCCGGGCCGCGTGCTGAAGCTCCCGGCCAACGCCAAGATGCAGTGAAGCAGGCGCGTGTCGTTCTCGGACTTTCCGTCCTCGCGCTTGTCGCGATAGGATTCGTGGTATTGTCATCCGCCGGCGGGCCTGTCGGCGACCGACGGTACCACGATCTTTGTTATTTCGTCAAGCAGCAGGCGAAGTGGCTGGCGCTGGCGATGCCGTTGCTCATCGGTGCCATCCTGTTCGACTACCGCAAATGGCGGGACAACCGCTGGCTCACGATCACGATGTACGTGGTGGTGGTGCTGGCGCTCTGCGCGGTCTTCGGGTTCCGTCCCGTCAACGGTTCCCGCCGTTGGCTGATGTTCGGTCCCATCCGCATCCAGCCGAGTGAGTTTGCCAAGATCGCCGTCGTCATTGCGACCGCTGTTTTCCTTGACAAGGCCGGTTGGCGGATCGAGCTGTTCTGGAAGGGGGCCGTCCGGGCGTTGTGCATCATTGGCCTCCCCATGGCGCTCGCGGTTGCCGAACCGGATTTTGGTTCGACGATGGTGATTGCGCTTTCGGGCGGCGTGTTGATGTTCATCGCCGGGATGCGGTGGCGCCACATGTTGCTGCTCGCGGGCGTCGGCGTTCTGGGGGTGGGGTCTCTTCTCCTTTCAAACGGCAACCGCATGCGACGCATTTCGGCGTGGCTCCCAGACTCCGCGAAGGCGACGCTCTCCAACTGGTGCCCCTGGCTGGGGGATCTCACGGTGTCGACGGAGGATGCCGCCGAAGCCAACCATCAGCTCGATCAGGCGTTGATCGCCATCCGGAACGGCGGCGAGACGGGCGTCGGATTCGGGAATTCCATGCAGAAGCAGCTCTATCTGCCGGAGAACCACACGGACTTCATCTTTGCGATCGGCGCTGAGGAATGGGGCATCGTCTTCTCGCTTCTGCTGCTGGCGCTGTTCGTCACGGTTTTCGTGTGCGGCGTGATCATCGCGGCGAAGTCGCAGGACCGTCTCGGGAAGCTGATGGCGTACGGGATGGTGTTCCTGATCTTCTTCCAGGCGCTTTTCAACATGGGGGTTGTGACGGGGCTTCTGCCGACCAAGGGGTTGGCACTGCCGTTCATCAGCTACGGAGGGACCAACTTGATGAGCGCCCTGATTGCGATCGGCGTGCTCATAAACATTTCCCGACAGACCGACTTGCAACGCGCGCGGGAAAAGAGTAAAATATCCGCCGTTTTTCATATCAAAGGAGAATGAGATAATGTCACGCATCTACAACTTTGCGGCCGGTCCGGCCGTGCTTCCGCTTGAGGTCCTGCAGGAAGCTCAGAAGAATCTCGTCGATTATAAGGGCTGCGGCATGTCCGTGATGGAGATGTCCCACCGCGGCAAGGACTACGACGCCATCCATCAGGAGGCGATCGCCACGTTCAAGGAGCTTTGCGGTCTGAACGACGACTGGGCCGTCTGCTTTATTCAGGGCGGCGCGTCCCTCCAGTTCGCGATGATCCCGCTGAACTTCCTCGGCAAGGATCAGGTCGCCGACTACGTGAAGAGCGGCACTTGGGGCGGCAAGGCCGTCAAGGAGGCGCAGAAGATCGGCACGGTGAATATCGCGGCCGACTGCCAGAAGGATATCCCGACCCGCCAGCCGGACGCGGATGAGTTCAAGTGGACGCCGGGTGCCGTTTACAGCCACATCTGCACGAACGAGACCATCTCCGGCGCCGAGATCAAGGAGATTCCCGAGACCGGTTCGCCGCTGATCGGCGACATGTCCTCGGACATCCTTTCCTGCCCGCGCGACTACACGAAGTTCACGATGTTCTACGCCGGTGCGCAGAAGAACCTCGGCCCCTCCGGCATGGCGGTCGTCGCCATCCGCAAGGAGTTTGCCGAGAAGGGCAACGCGTCGCTTCCGACGATGCTCCAGTACCGCACTTTTGTGGACGAGAACTCCCTCTACAACACGCCGCCGACCTGGGGCATCTACATCTTCGGCGAAACGATGAAGTGGGTCAAGAAGATGGGCAAGGAGAACCTCTTCAAGCTCAACGCTGAGAAGGCGAAGAAGATCTACGACGTGATCGACTCCACCGAGTTCTACCGCGGCACGGCCAAGAAGGAGTTCCGCTCCAACATGAACGTCACGTGGCGTCTCCCCACCGAGGAGCTTGAGGCGCAGTTCGTCGCCGAGGCCAAGAAGCTCGGCATGGGTTCGCTCAAGGGTCACCGCAGCGTGGGCGGCATCCGCGCCTCCATCTACAACGCCTTCCCGATGGAGGGCGTGGATGCGCTCGTCGCCTTCATGAAGGACTTCGAGAAGAAGAACGGCTGATGCGCTGTGCATGATACCTGAATGACAATGCCGCCGTGCCTTTTGGGGTGCGGCGGCTTTGTTCTTAAGTCGGTAAAGGGAAATCCAAAGGGGAGGAATCGGATGAGACGGTTGGTTGCGGTTTTAGTCTGTGTCGTGGCGTTGCTCGCGTGCGCGGAGATTGTTGAGCTGAGGACGGCGGCGGCGAGTTGCTGCGTGGAGCTTGAGGGGGCGCGGATAACCTCCTTCATGGTGGGGGATAAGGAGCTTCTCTGGAATGCCGAACCGATTCAGCTCTCTGCGAAGGATTGGGCGCATGGCGGGATCCCCGTGTGCTGGCCGTGGTTCGGCGTGAATGAGAAGGGCGAGATCCACGGATATGCCTGGCGGCGGCGCTTCTGCATCCGCAACCGGTGCGAGGGTCCAGCCCACAGCGAGATGGATCTCTATCTGAACAGCGGCGGCGCCCGGCTTGACTACCGGATTGCGCTTTCGAATTCCTTGACGCTTGAGCTTGTGACGACCAACACAGGCACGAACGATTTTCGCTTCTCGACCGGTTTTCACCCGTATTTCTGCGTCTCAGAAAGAGATCGCTCAACAGTGAGCGGTCTGGACGGTCTTGCGTTCGAGGATGATCCGAGCCGTCCGACTCCAGAACGTGGCGTGTGGCACGGAACGCTCGCGGTGACGGCATCGGTGGACCGCATCTTCAAGGTGCTGCCGAAGTCTGACGGGGCGCGCTGCGAGCAGCCTTTTGCGGCGAAGCTGATAGACGGACTGGATGGCAGTTTGGTGTCCGTGGAGGCATGGGGTGCTAGCGATGTGAACGTGTGGAATCCCGGCTTCGAGAAGAACTGCCCGGGTTTCGTGCCGGGCGATTCGTGGCGGCGGTTTGTGTGCGTGGAACCGATTCTCGTGGGCGGCGAGGATGGCTTGGTCGTGCTCAAGCCCGGCGCATCGCACCGGCTGAAAATGACGGTCACCAGAACGCTCGGACTCTGACGCGGGGACGCATCTCGAAGCGTTTTGTGTTCTTGAGATGCGGGAAGAGCGGTTGCACGAGGTGGCCTTCCTCGGCGGGCACCACCACGACGGCGGGCTTTCGTCCGAGTCCAGCCAAGGCCTCCAGTTCGCCGAACTGCGTCCAGTAACCGACCTTGTCATTGATAGACCGCAGATAGAAGGGAAGCGGCCAAGTGTCTTCCGGCGGCAGGGCGACGGCGACGAAAGAGTTTAGAGTTTGGAGTTTAGTGTTGGTTGCTGGTGATTGAGACGTATCCGCACTGTCAAACTGTCCAACTGTTAAACTATCAGACTTTTCCGTAATGTCGAAAAGTTTGGGATGACAGGTCGAACTCTCCCCCTGAGACAGGGGGAGTGCCCCGAAGGGGCGAGGGGGTATGATTCCGTCCCCCGTCATACTCCCCCGGCCTGCGGCCACCCCCTCTATCTTAGAGGGGGAGTCTGTATTCCCATAAGAGAATCCCCGACTTTGCGACGATGCCAACTTATCGATGATCAGGGAGGCGAGATCCTGGACCTGCGGCGAGGCGGAGGCATAGTTGTACGGGATGTCCTTGGAGTCGGGATCGCGGTTGAGGCGGATGACTTCCGTGATATTGCATGTCAATACCGAACCGAATATCGCTAGGAACACCATGTAGCACCATATCTTTCCCCAGATGCGTTTGCCGTGATGGTGTGGTTGCAGTTTGTTCTCGTAGGTGTTGTGAAGAATGCGGATGAACAGCAGGGCCCCTAATGTCACGACAAGAACCAGTCCGGGAAGAATCTGGAGCGCGCACCAGGGGGTCTTGTAGGGAATCATGGAATAGAGGGCAACAAGCGCGGCGGAATAGATGGAGGCGAAGATGAACGTTGTGCGGTACGAAGGTGGAACGAAAGGGCGGGAATCCTTGGCAAGCAGCGCCAGCAATCCCATTGGCAACGCCACGATAACCACAAACAAGCCCTCGTTTCCATCAAACAGCCACTTGAAATACTGCCACCACGGATGTACGTGTGCGGCGGCACCCTGTGAGACGGCGGAGCCCGCGGCACGGTGAATGTAGGAGAGCGGTGCGGCGATGAAGGCGTTGTACACGCCCTGCCAGTTGGAGGCGAAGGAGGAATAGAGAAGGAATGATGTGAGAGTGAAGCCGGCTAACGTAAGGATGAAGTGGGAAAGTTTAGAGTTTGGAGTTTGGAGTTTGGAGTTTGGAGTTGAGGGTTGTGGGGCAGGGATGGGGCGAGAGACTTTGAAGATCAAACTTGAAATGAGGAGTGCAATTGCGGCGGCGGCAAAGGTGAGAATGGCGGTCTCTTTGGTCGCGAAGGCGAGTCCCGCGGCGATGCCGAAGAGGATCGCCCAGGTGCCAGGTTTGATTTTTTGAGTGGTTTGCGGCTGGGCGGAATGCCAATAGCCCACGCCCGCCCAGAGCATCATCATCGAGAACGCGGCGAGGAGCATCTCCTGGATGAAGTCGGTGGCGAAGAACACGAAGAGGGGAGAGGTGCCGAGCAGGAGCGCGAAGAGAAGTCCATGTCCGATGCGTCCGGTGATCTTCCGGAGGGCAAGGGTACCGAACACAAGGGCGAGGACGGCGAAGAGGAGCGGTGTGCAGCGCAGAAGCGTGGGGTCGAGCGTAGCGGTTGAATTGTGTCCCGCCGCCTTCTGGAGCGTGGCAGCAGCGTAGTAGAGCGTCGGACCGTGGTGGTCTTGCGGATTGTAGCTGTACGTTCCCGTCTCGAGCAGGCGACCCGTCGTAAACGCCTGGTTCGCCTCGTCAGGATGGAATGTACGGCTGAAGATGCTCATGGATGGTCTCTCGCTTCAAGGCCCATATTGTATCATAATGCACCGCAATCGGCGTCACGAGATGTTTTCATTGGATGTTTGCTCCACCAGTTCGCTAGAACCGAACCGGAGAAGTTCATCCAGATGGAGAAGACGTTTGCGGGAAGGGCGGCGATGGCGCTGTTGAGGACGCTGATGGAGAGTGCCGAGGCCATGCCGCCATTTTGCATCCCGACCTCGATGGCGACTGTCCGCGCCTCGGCTTCGCCGAGACGCGCGAACCGTCCGATCGCCCGCGTGAGCCAATAGCCGCTCAGGTAGCCGGTTGTGTTGTGGATCACCATCGCTGCGATGAGGATGGCGCCGGCGCCGCACATGGAGATGAGCGAGAGAACCCGGTCGCAAAGGGTTTTGTGCCGGGTGAACTGCCGGTTGAGAAGGCGGTGGACTAGCGCACCTGCGGCGACGGGCACCACCACGACTTTCAGGATTTCGATCATCATCTTCACCGTGTCGATCTCGACGAAGCAACCGGCGAGGAACTTCATCGCGAACGGCGTGACGATCGGCGAGAGGAGTGTGGAGCAGCAGGTCATCGTCACCGAAAGCGCCACATCGGCCTTCGCGAGAAAGGCGACGACGTTGGAGGCCGTGCCGCCGGCGACGCTCCCCACGAGGACGCAACCGGCCGCCAGCTCGCCGGAGAAGCCGCAGCCCTTCGCCAGCAGAAAGCCCACGAAGGGCATGACCAGAAACTGCAGCCCCACGCCGATCGCCACGGCCCAGGGCCTTTTTGCGACACGCAGAAAGTCCGAAAGGGAAAGCGTCGTCCCCATCCCGAACATGATGATCTGGATTGCGGGGACGACCATCGCGGTCAGCTTCACGCCGCCCCAGGAGATGAACAGCTTCGGGAACGCGAACGCCACCGCCGCGCACGCGAGGATCGCGATCCCGAACCCTTGTCCCTTGAGGAACGACAACAATTTGTTTTCAGCCGCCTTCATGTGAAGATTTCGTTTTGTATCGAATGTCGATTTCAAACAGACTGGCTTCTTTTGCCTGTGAATTATACCATAGAGCATGCAGCGCGGCGGAAGGATCGTCTTGCGGATGGTGTGTTATCGGTTTCGGGGAGGGCGAGGATTTTATGGTATAATACGAGGCCATCTGAAAGGAACTATAGAATGAGAACCGATACATTGTGCGTGCAGGGCGGTTGGCAACCCAAGAAGGGGGAGCCGCGCCAGGTGCCGATCTATTCCTCCACGACTTTCAAGTATGAGACGACCCAGCAGATGGGGGACCTCTTCGACCTCAAGGCTTCCGGCTACTTCTATACGCGGCTTGCGAACCCGACGAACGATCAGGTAGCGAAGAAGATCGCGGCGCTCGAAGGCGGCGTGGCGGCGATCCTCACTTCGTCCGGCCAGGCGGCCTCCACGTTCGCTGTGCTGAACCTCTGCAACGCGGGCGACCATGTAGTCTCCTCCGCGCAAATCTACGGTGGCACGTTCAATCTCTTTGCGGTCTCCCTCAAGAAGCTCGGCATCGAGT
>CACZCD010000043.1:0-1266 GCA_902779565.1 uncultured bacterium
ACCCACAAGATGCTCACCGGACGCTACAAGGCGATCGACACCATCCGCCGCGAGGGCGGCTTGTCGGGATTTCCGAAGCGGAGTGAAAGCGACTGTGACGCGTTCAACGCGGGTCACGCCTCCACCTCGATCTCGGCGGCGCTGGGCATCGCCAAGGCAAAGTGTTTGCTGGGCGACGATTCCTACACCGTCGCGGTCATCGGCGACGGCTCTCTGACCGGCGGACTGGCCTATGAGGGCATGAACAACGCCGGTCAGCATAAAAAGAATTTCATCGTTATCCTAAACGACAACAGGATGTCGATCAGCAAGAACGTCGGCGCGATGGCGCGCTATCTGACCTCTATCCGTATGCAGCCGTGGTACCTGCGGTTGAAAAGGCGGACAGAAAAGGTTCTGTCAAAGGTGCCGGTCGTCGGCGAGCCGACCAGCTATGTACTCAAGCACTCCAAGGCGAAGGTCAAGCACGTTCTTTACCGTCACACGATCTTTGACAAGCTCGGATTATCCTATTACGGACCGGTCGACGGACACAACATGGAAGAGCTGTTGAACGCGCTGAACACCGTGAAACAGTCCAAGGATCCCGTCCTGCTCCATGTCGTGACGAAGAAGGGCAAGGGGTACAAGTACGCTGAGAACGATTCCGCGTCCTACCACGGTATCGGCTCCTTTAACGTCGATACCGGCGAGCCGATCAGCTCCAATGAAAATTTCTCCTCCGTATTCGGTCAGAAGCTCTGTGAGCTTGCGAACGCCGATCGCCGCGTTTGCGCGGTAACGGCGGCGATGCGTACCGGTACGGGATTGATCGAGTTTTCAAAACGATTCAAAGACCGTTTCTTCGACGTCGGTATCGCCGAAGAGCACGCGGTCACCTTTGCGTCGGGACTGGCGCTCAGCGGTATGCTGCCGGTGTTCGCGGTCTACTCGACCTTTTTGCAACGCAGCTACGACCAGCTGATTCACGACGCTTCGATGCAGAACGCCCATCTGGTGCTGGCGATCGACCGCGCGGGTGTTGTCGGCGAGGACGGCGAGACCCACCAGGGGCTTTTTGATGTTTCCATGCTCAACGCGATCCCCGGGGTCACCGTGTTCTCACCGTGCTATTTTGACGGTCTGGAAAACGCCTTGACGTCCGCACTGTTTGACTGCAAGGGACTTGCGGCGGTGCGCTATCCTCGCGGCGGCGAGGGGAAACGCCCCGATGATTATACAGAAAACCTCAATTACGATATTTACGGCGACAAAAACGCCGATACC
>CACZCD010000043.1:1289-23514 GCA_902779565.1 uncultured bacterium
CGGCATACGAAACGCTGAAAGAACGGGGCAAGAACATCTGTATCCTCAAGCTTTGTCGAATCAAGCCCATTGATCCCGAAGCGGTGCGATTCGCAAATGATTTCAAAACGATACGGTTTTTTGAAGAGGGCATGCGCAGCGGTTCGGTCGCTGACGTCATGCGCGCGATGCTCGATTCTCACAGCTACGGCGGCAGCTTCCGCGTGACCGCCGTCGACGATGTTTACGTCCAGCATGCCTCGGTGAAAAGCTCGCTCAAAGCCCTCGGGCTTGACGCTCAGTCAATGACGGAGGCGCTCTTATGAAAAAACGATTAGATGTGCTTCTGGTGGAAAAGGGCTTTTTTGAAAGCCGTGAAAAGGCGAAGGCTGTCATCATGTCCGGCTGCGTCTTCGTGAATAACCAGAAGGCTGATAAAGCCGGCGCGAGCTTTGACGAGAACGCGGCGGTCGAGGTGCGCGATAACCGCATGCGCTATGTATCCCGCGGCGGCTACAAGCTCGAGAAAGCGATGCAGACCTTTCCGATCACCCTTGACGGCAGGATCACGATGGATATCGGCGCGTCGACAGGCGGCTTTACCGACTGTATGCTCCAAAACGGCGCCGAAAAGGTCTATGCCGTCGACGTCGGCTACGGGCAGCTCGCGTGGAAGTTACGTAACGATGAGCGAGTCGTCAATCTCGAGCGCACCAACATGCGCTATGTCACCCGTGAGCAGGTACCCGAAGCGATCGACTTCTTCTCTGTCGATGTGGCGTTCATCTCGTTGAAGCTGATCCTGCCCGCGGCACGCGGCGTATGCGGCGAACACGCGCAGGCGGTCTGTCTGATCAAGCCCCAGTTTGAAGCGGGGCGCGAGAATGTCGGCAAGAACGGCGTCGTCCGCGACAAAAAGGTGCATATCGCCGTTGTAGAGGACGTCATCGCCTTTTGCCTTGACAACGGTTTCTCGGTACTGGGGCTGAGCTATTCGCCCATCAAAGGGCCGCAGGGCAACATCGAATATCTGCTCTACATCGAGCGGTGCGACGAGCCTGTGAACATCTTGACGGTATCTGCCGCCGAGGTGGTCGAACAGTCTCACGAAGAACTGGATAAATAGGGGGCGGCTATGAAAGTATCCCTGATCATCAATAAAGATAAGGCGCGCGCCGTAGAAGCGGCTGAACGTGTCGCCAAGGAGCTGGCCGCTCTGGGAGCGGAGCTTTTGACCTGCGCCGACTGTCCCGTTACGGGCACGACCGTCAAAGAGACTGCCGAAGAAGCGATCGTCCGCGAAGTCTTCGAGGAGACCGGCGTCGAAATGACCGTTGACCGTCTCGCCTTCGTCCATGAAAACTATTTCACGCTCGAACACACCGTCCGCGACGACGAGGACGTTTACGAAATATCATTTTTCTTCATCATGAACGCGCCTCCGGATCTCGCGATCGGGGACGCGAAGCACACCGACCTCGCAAACGGCGAATATCTCACCTGGATCGCGCCGGACGATCCCCGCACCGTCTATCCCGAATTTTTCCGCACGGCCGTCCTCGACCCTGGCGAACCAGCCCGTCTCCAGCCATTCGCTCTTCGGCACGGAGAGATCCGTGCCGATTCGCAGCACGAGATAGCCGTTGCAGACCGTAAGGGCGTCGTAGAAGCCCTCTTTCAGCGGCGCCACGTCGCTCGCCAGCACGAGACGCCAGATCGGCAGCGTGCCGCCGGTGTAGCCCATCCTCTGGGCGACCCACCCGAAGTCGCCGGCTTCTCCGACGAGGATGTTCGTGACGCCCATCTCGGCGACCTTCAGCGGCGCCACGCCGTTCGTGACCGCCCACGGCGCGACGTCGAGGAGGTAGGCCGTCTCGTTCGCGCCAAACGCGTCGTAGCCGTACCGTTGCGCCCAGGCGTCGTAATTCGCCCGGATATCAAAGTCTTCATCCGTGTCGTCATCCGGGTCTGCAGGCAGGCCCAGATACGCCGGATACGTCGGCGTGTCGATGTATGGCCGCAGCGTCACGCCCGCGAGGGCGGAGGCGTCGATGCCTTCTTCGTAGATGGCGCTGCCGTCGGTGAGCCGCTGGCCGTTCTTGACGTTGACGGCGCCTCGGTAGCTGCTGGCGGTGATGCTGTCGGTGGGGTTCGTCCAGCCGAGGGTGATTTCGATGCTGGCGCGGATGCCCCAGCAGTTGGCGCCAGTCGCGTTGGCGGTAACGGTGCCGCCGTTGATCGTGACGGCGTGGTCGGCGAAGATGCCGAAGCTGCCGCCATTGGCGGTGACGGTGCCGCCGTTGATCGTGACGTCGCCGCCGTTGGCGCGGATGCCGCTGCCGCCGTTGGCGGTGACGGTGCCGCCGTTGATCGTGACGTCGCCTCTGGTGACGTAGATGCCGGTGCCGCCAGGGCCGCTCTCGGCGGTGACGGTGCCGCCGTTGATCGTGACGGAGCTGTCGGTGTAGATGCCGCAATCACCACCCTTGGCGGTGACGGTGCCCGTGCCGTTCGTCTGGCCGTAGATGATGAGGTCGCCGGCTTCGATGGCGATGCCGCCCTCGTTCGTGACGACGAGGGTTGCGCCGTCGCAGAGGATCAGGTGGGCGGAGGTGTCGCCGAAGAAGAGCTGTCCGCTGATGGTGACGGCGTTGGTGGCGACGTACCATCCGCTTCCGCCGCCGTACTCGACGTCGCCCTCGGCGTTGGTGAGGACGGTGAAGTCGGCGCAGAGCCGCTCGACGCCGTCCGCGTCGATGTACGGGATGCCGACCGCCGCGGCCACGGTGATGCTGGCGGCGGACGCGGCGAAGCTGTAGATGCCGCCAACGGGCTCAAGGGCGTCGCCGTTGACGGTGACGTCGCGGATTGAAACACCCGGCGCGGCGGACAGCGTGACGGTGTCGCCTGGCCGCGCGTAGGCGGTGTTGACGATCTGCGTGACGACGCCGCTCGCGACGACGCCCTCGGGCAGCGTGATGCTGTAGGCCGGCCGCAGCGTCTTGCCGTCGATGGCGTAGGGGGCGAGGTCGCTTAGGTAGATGTTGCTGCCGTCGGTGAGCCGCTGGCGGAACTTGACGCTGACGGGGCCGTAGTAGCTGCTGGCGGTGATGCTGTCGGTGGGGTTCGTCCAGCCGAGGATGATGGAGCCGCCGTTGGCGAAGATGCCGTTGTTGCCGCCCTCGGCGGTGACAGTGCCGCCGTTGATCGTGACGTAGTTTTGGGCGTAGATGCCGGCTTCACCGTGGCATGTGGCGGTGACGGTGCCGCCGTTGATCGTGACGTCGCCGGGCGCCCAGATACCGAAGCGGTTGCCGGTGGCGGTGACATTGCCGCCGTTGATCGTGACGGAGCCGTTATAGGCGTAGATGCCGGCTTCACTGTCGCATGTGGCGGTGACGGTGCCGGTGCCGTTCGTCTGGCCGTAGATGGTGAGGCTGCTGGCTTCGATTGCGACGCCGCCCTCGTTCGTGACGGCGAGGGATGCGCCGTCGCAGAGGATCAGGTGGGCGGTGTCGTCGCCGAAGAAGAGCTGTCCGCTGATGGTGACGGCGTTGGTGACGACGTACCAGGCCGTCGCGCCGTTCGTGCCGTACGTGGCGTTGCCGACGGCGTTGGTGAGGACGGTGAAGTCGGTGCAGAAACGCTCGACGCCGTCCGCGTCGATGTAGGGC
The DNA here is from genome assembly GCA_902779565.1 of uncultured bacterium. GTDB lineage: Bacteria > Verrucomicrobiota > Kiritimatiellia > RFP12 > UBA1067 > UBA1731. The sequence continues at coordinate 4,943 of CACZCD010000043.1, forward strand.
ACGAAGTGCGGACGGAGCGTCTTGCCAGCGATCTTGACGGGATCAACCGCGCCTTTGTAGATGGCGCTGCCGTCGGTGAGCGGCTGGCCGTTCTTGACGTTGACGTTGCCGAAGTAACTGCTGGCGGTGATGCTGTCGGTGGGGTTCGTCCAGCCGAGGATGATGGAGCCGGCGCGGATGCCGTCGCCGTATTCGCCTCCGTTGGCGGTGACGGTGCCGCCGTTGATCGTGACGGAGACGGCGGCGAAGATGCCGCAATCGTCGCCCTCGGCGGTGACGGTGCCGCCGTTGATCGTGACGGCGTAGTTGGCGCAGATGCCGGAGCCGTTTGTGCCGCTGGCGGTGACGGAGCCCGTGCCGTTCGTCTGGCCGTAGATGAAGAGGCCGTCGGCTTGGATGGCGCTGCCGTTCGCGTTCGTGACGGCGAGGGTCGCGCCGTCGCAGAGGATCAGGTGGGCGGTGTCGTTAAAGCGGAGCAGTCCACTGATCGTGACGCTGTTGGTGACGACGTACCAGTTCTCCTCGTTCCATTCGCCGTACTCGACATCGCCCGTGGCGTTGGTGAGGACGGTGTAGTCGGTGCAGATACGCTCGGTGCCGTCCGCATCGATGTACGGGATTCCCCACTGGGCGACGAGCGACACGACGGCGTCCTGGGCGTTGGTGAGGTTCAGGACGGTCGCGCCGTCAGCGTAGATGGAGCCGTCCGCGCCGCGCCAGCCCGTGAAGGCGTGATTCGCGCGCGTGAAGGCGTTGGACGCTATCGCCTGCGGCGTGTCGTAGGTGAAGGACTGGTCGGGCATCGGGCCTTCGCCGCCGCCGGCGTCGAAACGGACGGTGTAGGTGATGGGCGTCATGGTGACGGCGATCGTCACGGCGTCGGCGGACGCGGCGAAGCTGCAGGTGCCGTCAGCGAGGGGGACGTCGTTGACGGTGACGGTGCCGATCGCATAGCCCGGCGTGACGACGCTCAGCGTGACGTTGGTGCCGGGCAGCGCGTAGGCGGTGTTGACATCCTGCGTGACGACGCCGCTCGCGACGACGCCCTCGGGCAACGTGATGCTGTAAGCCGGCACCAGCGTCTTGCCCGCGAGGGCGGAGGGGCTGAAGCCGAGGTCGCCTTTGTAGATGGCGCTGCCGTCGGTGAGCGTCTGGCGGAGATCGACGGGACCTAGGTAACTGCTGGCGGTGATGCTGTCGGTGGGGTTCGTCCAGCCGAGGGTGATGAAGCCGCCGTCGGCGTAGATGCCGGTGCCGCCGGTGCCACCGCCGGTGGCGGTGACGGTGCCGCCGTTGATCGTGACGGAGCCGCCATCGGCGTAGATGCCGTAGCTTTCGCCGGTGGCGGTGACGGTGCCGCCGTTGATCGTGACGGAGCCGCCATCGGCGTAGATGCCGGTACCGCCCTCGGCGGTGACGGTGCCGCCGTTGATCGTGACGGAGGCGGCGTAGATGCCGCAGTTGTCGCCCTCGGCGGTTACGGTGCCGCCGTTGATCTCGACGTCGTGGTAGGCGGAGATGCCGGTGCCGCCCTCGGCGGTGACGGTGCCGCCGTTGATCGTGACGTAGCCGTAGACGGCGCAGATGCCGGTGGCGGTGACGGTGCCGCCGTTGATCGTGACGGCGTCGGCGGCCCAGATGCCGCAGCTGCTGCCGGTGGCGGTGACGGTGCCGCCGTTGATCGTGACGGAGCCGTAGACGGCGTAGATGCCGTATCCGGTGGCGGTGGCGGTGACGGTGCCGCCGTTGATCGTGACGTAGCCTGCGTAGATGCCGTCGCCACCGGTGGCGGTGGCGGTGACGGTGCCCGAGCCGTTCGTCTGGCCGTAGATGGTGAGGTCGTTGGCGTCGATGGCGTAGCCGTTCGCGTTCGTGACGGCGAGGGTCGCGCCGTCGCAGAGGATCAGGTGGGAGGTGTCGCGGAAGCCGAGCTGTCCGCTGATGGTGACGGCGTTGGTGACGACGTACCAGGCCGTCGCACCAAATTCGCCGTATGTGACACCGCTCGTGGCGTCCGTGAGGACGGTGTAGTCGGTGCAGAGCCGCTCGGTGCCGTCCTCGTCGATGTACGGGATGTTGGGCCGCCAAGTGGCGGTGAGCGACACGACGGCGTCCTGGGCGTTGGTGAGGTTCAGGACGGTCGCGCGGTCTGGGTAGATGGCGCCGTCCGCGCCGCGCCAGCCGGTGAAGGTGTAGCCCGCGCGCGTGAAGGCGTTGGAGGAGAGCGCCTGCGGCGCGTCGTAGGTGAGGGTCTGGTCGGGCATCGGGCCGGTGGCGTCCGCAGCGCCGGGGTCGAAGTGGACAAAGTACGTGATGGGCGTCCAGTTGGCGACGTAGGCGCGGTCGCCGTGGGACTGGTAGATGTTGACGGCGTTCGTGAGGCCGGAGATGCCGGTGCCCGTCCAGCCGTCGAAGACGTAGCCGGGGCGGAGGGGGTTCGCGAGGAGGATGCGCTGGTCTTCGTAGATGTAGGTGTATGGGTTGGACCTGCCAGACGGCAAAGTGCCGCCCGCGAGGTCGTAGGCGATGGCGTAGGTGTGGGAGGTGTCAAGGGTGGCGAGGTTCTTCTGGGCGAGGTCGGTGGCGCCAATCGGGTTGCCGGCGAGGTCACTGATGGTGCCGCTCTTGCCGGTGACATTGAGGGAGCCGGTGGCGGTGGAGGGGATCGTGCCCTTGAAGGTGAGGACGTTCGAGCCGCTGCCGGAGAAGTAGTTGAGCGTGCCCCAGCTCGTCGTGAGCGACGGCGTGCCGGTGACGGGCTCGCTGAACGCCACGGATACGTAGATGGCGTTGCCTCTCGCGTGGATGCCGGGCGCGGCGGAGGCGGCGATCTTTGTGGGGGCGTTGGTATCGACGGCCTGGACGTGTGCGATGACGCTCTTGGCGGCCCATTGGTCGCTGCCGGACTTGCCGGAGGCGTTGAGGCGCAGGACGATGTTTGTGAAGTTCAGTGGCACGACGATGCGACCGTCTGCCGCACGGCTCGAGGTGGTGGTGTTGAACTTCTGCTTGGAGAGAGGATACTTGCCGTTTGAGCTATAGCCCCAGGGGTTTGTGGCGCCTGCGTTGTTGGCGACGTTGGTGACAGGGAAGGTGTAGGTCCTGTACGTGTCATCCTTGCTGCCGGTGTCCATCTCAAATCCGGCCATGTAGCTGGAGAGGCTGGGCGTGCCGGGGTCGCCGTTGCTGGCACCGGAGCGGTTGTCGCAGGTGGAGGTGTTGTTGAAGAGGAGCTGGAGGTACTCGTAGGCGTCGTCGTTCTCCTTGGCGTCCATGCTGAGCGTCATGCGCAGCTGGGCGTCGACAAGCTGGAAATACGCCTTGGGCGCGGCGGCGGCGAAGTAGCCGTTGCTGGAGACGGACTTGTAGCCGTTGCTGTCGTAGCCTCTGTCGTCGGCGGTGTATTCGCTGGATTGGATCGTGAGGTTCTTTACGCCGAAGGCGTCCGAGGCGGTGACGCGCGTGCCGGTGGTGAGGGTGCGCGTCGCGTTGGTGACCAGGAAGCCGCCCGCGTCGGTGAGCTCGAAGCGGTAGTAGCGCGAGGTGCCGGTCTGGAACCTGTAGGCGGCGGCGGTGGGGGTCGTCTCCGTGACGGTGTTGGTGACGGCCGACTGGCCGGCGGGGAACGTGAGCGTGCCCGACTTGGCGGTGTAGTGCTGGCCGGCGTAGGCGCTGATGCTCACGGTGCGGTAGTTCACCGTCTCGGCGGCCGTCGTGTCGTCGCGCGTGACGATGAACCTGGCGGACGAGCCTGACGTGGAGCTCGTGATGGTGAAGTTGGATGCGTGCGCGACAACGACGCCCGCAACTGCGATCATCGCGGCGAGTGTTGAGCGAATGTGTGGCATTTTCATGCTGGTGCGCCTTTTATGGATTGCACATATTATAGCAAAAAATGCCTCGAGCCTCATGTCTTGCCTATAACTTCATTGTCACTTCGTTTAATTGCTTTCGCTGCTTGGAGTTTTGGAGTTTAGGAGGCCTGAAGAATTTTGCGATCTTCTCCAAAGCTCCGAAACTCCTAATCTCCCAGTAGCGGAAGCAATCATCAAAGTTATCCTCATTTACATTCCCGTACGCAGCGCGGGCGGCGGGCTAATTGGCGTCCCGCACCGGACGAACAGGAAGCCCGTTGTAACGGATATATTGGCCCTGGCCGAAACCGTGTCCCAGGGCTCGTCACGGCGGCGTATCGTCATCCGGATCTTCATCGCCGTACCCGCCTCCTCCGGGCTTGGGCCGGGAGCCTTGCGATGGCCCCTCCGGCGACGGGATCTTGTTGGTGAAAATCGTGAGGTTCCCTTGCTGCGTCACGCTTTCGAGCTCGTAGCCGAGGACCGACTGTTCGCTCCAGGTGTACTGAACAGGCTGTCCGTTCAACACGGCGGGGAGATCGCTTATGGTGGCGGTCCAGCCGTTGGCATTGTCCAGATTGACTATTAGCCCGTTGGACAGCTTCATCCAGATAGAACTAGGCCGCTTGCACTCCCTGTCGTTGTCGTCGTTCCAGACCTTGGAAACGGAAACGCTCGTAAGCTCGGGCCGATAATCGTTAACGATGGTGTAGCCATTGACGATCGCCGCATACATCGCCACCGTGTCTTCACCGACCGTGTAGGCGATCTCGGTCGTGCCGTCCTCCTGGTAGCGCGGCTTCCCGGCAAAGGTGAACTGCCAGTCTTCGGCGGCCGTCAGCACATGGCTGTCCACTTTCACGCCGTCGGCATAAAGGCGGACTGTGACGGATGCGGGCCGGTTGCCGTCCGCGTCGTAGTTGTCATTCCACAGGATGCTGGTCACCGGAATGTCGACGAGCTCGACGGCAGATGCGCGGACGGAAGAAGCGTCCCGCACGGGGCGGACAGACAGCCCGTATTGGCGGCCGTAGTAGATGTACTGGCGGAAGTTGTTCGAATTGAAGTAGAGGTGCCACGCGAAGTGCGAATCCTCCGAATCCGGCGTAGACGACCAGTAGTAGCCCTGCGAGTTGGGGCTGCCGAGGTTCGAGTCGCTGCCGTAGCCGGCGACCGGAAGGAAGATGCTCCTGTCCGCGTCGTCGCCCTTGCCCGTCACCAGGCACCCCTTCACGCCGTTGGTGGTGATCCATGTGGAGGTGCAATTGTTGGTGAGCGCGGCGAACTCCGCGTCCGTCGGCATGCGCCACGGGGCGCCGAGATGCGCCGTCGCCGCATCATATTCGGGCGCAAGGTTGCCAGTCGAGTCGATGTAGCCCTCCGACTGAAGCGTCGAATTGTCCATGCCGTATGTCGGACACGACGAAAGTGAGAACGGGCTGCTGCTCATTGACTGGCCCGTGCTCGACACCCATGTCACGCCTAGGCGAATTCCCCAACTCATCCATGTTCCTCCGCTCCACGTATAGCCCACCGTGTCGCCCCACCAGAAGTAGTAGCCGGACTCCTCCGGTGCCGAGGCACCCACGTTGCACTCCGCCCAGTAAGGCCCGTTCTCCCAGAGCTGGACGCCGCCGAGGTCAGGCTGCGCGTCTCCCTCCGTCGCCGAGAGGCGATAGAAGCGCGAGGAGGCGGCGCTCCCTATCGGGAACTCCGTGCGCCCCGTCGCGTCGAGCGGCTTCCTCCGCGTCACCGCCGCGCCCGCGACGTCGCTCGACTCCACGACCGAAACCGCGAAACCGGCCGTGTTCGCCACGGGCGGCGTCTTCACGACGGCGCTGCCGCCCTCGATCTCGATGTCAATGAGCGGCGGGTTTGTGATCGCGCCCGTCGGCTCGTCGAAGACGTAGCGGAAGACATTGTGGATGCCGCTCGCGTCCGTCGCGTCCCACGCGCCTTCGACGCCGTTCACGGCGGCCCAGGTCTCGTAGGGTGATGGATCGTAGGTGACGACACCGCCCGCGCTGCATCCGGCAAATCCTCGAACAGGACGGACAGGCTGCCCGTAGTAGCGGTAGTTGGAGTATTGCTGGGAGAAGCTCTTCGAAGTGAAGTGGAGTCTCCACGCGTAGCTTAAACGGCCCGGATGCGGCGTAGAGGACCAGTAGTAGCCCTGCGAGGCGGTGTTGTAGAGGTTCGTGGTGTCGCCGTAGCCGGTGGCCGGAAGGAAGATGCTCCTGTTCGCGTAAGCCCCCGTGCCCGTCACCAGTCGCCCCTTAACGCCGTTGGTGATCCATGTGGTGGTGCAATTGTTGATGAGTGCTTGAATTTCATCGCTCGTCGGCATGCGCCACGGGGCGCCGAGGTGCGCCGTTGCCGCGTCATGCGCCACCACGAGATTGGTGGTCGCGTCGATCCAGCCCTCCGACTGAAGCGTCGAATTGTCCTTGTCAATTGTCGGACAAGAATTTGTGACGAACGGGCTGCTGTCCATTTGCTCGCCCGTGCTCGACACCCATGTCACGTCGTAAAAGCGACTGGTGCTTTCCTCCCATCTTCCTCCGCTTCGGGTATACCCCACCGTGTCGCCCCACCAGAAGTAGTAGCCGGATTCCTCCGGCTCCGTAGCGCCCACGTTGCATTCTGCCCAGTACGGCCCGCCCGTCCAGAGCTGGACGCCGCCGAGGTTATTGCCGCCGGGGTTGAGGTTGATTGCCACCACGAAAGAGGCGTCGGTTAGAACGCGCACGCCGCCGAAGGACGAGGCGAAGTCGATCACGTTCGTGTTCGCGCCCACGACGACGTTACTTTGGGTGAAGGTCGCGCTCGCACCATCGGCCCTGAGCGTGATCTCCACGACCGCGTTCGCGGGAAGCGTCCCGCCCACCGTGTATTCCACCGTCGCCCTGCCCGAATAGGGATACGACTGGTGGAACTTCGTGACCGTGACGGTGCAGGCGGTGTCCGCCAGCGCGCCCATCGGCAGCGCGGCGAGGGCGAGCATCGTGATGAAGAGTCTTCGGATCATGTTCCCGATTCCTCCAAATCACAGGCCTCACCCAGCTGCCGACCGCCGGGTTTGTGGTTTTAGGCTGTTGAAATCAAACAGAAACATTTCCTTCGGCTTTTGTTTCTGCCTCGTATTTTGGCGAGCCTTCTTCAATGAAGCAAGGCTGACAACCGCTCCAAACACACTAAACACAGTCTCAAACGCCAGGAAGTTGTCCCCCCAGTAGATCATGGCACAAGCCATCGGCGCACCCTTGTTGTCCGTGCTTCCATTCACAAGGAAGCGGAGCCGCGTGTCATACAGAAAGCAGACTGCATCCGCCGAACCGAACACGTACTTCTTCCAGTGGGAGGTATTGGTTGCAACGGGCACAAGGGCGATGACCTGCGCCCCGTACTCCGTCCGCGAAGATGCACATTTGGCGAGCCAGTCGCGGATTGTCGTTCCCCGCGCACGGTCTGCACCGTATGGCGGATTGACGTAGATTGACGGGAAGTTCCATTCCTGGGCAAGTCCGTCTGTTTCGGGAAGTGCAAACTCGCACTTGGCGTTCACAACGGACTCCTGATTGGAACAAGGATCGAGTTCGATTTCCCCGCCGAAGACTCGCTTGACTGCCGCCACGTACTGCGGAGGCGTACACCAATGATGCGACTGAGAATGTACGCTCCGCCCTGCGAAATCAGTGTTAAAAAGCTCCATAAAAGCTCTCCCAGTCCTTGTTTGCCAACACGGAAAGATCGCGTTTCATTTCTTTGAGGGATTTTCCCTTGGGCGAAATGACGTTGAACCATCCTTCGATCCGCTTCAGGTTCTTTGCGAAGTAAGAACAAAGGGCGGCGTCGCTCCCGTAGTCCATCTTTACCTTCGTAAATACGTTCCCCTTCTTTTCAGCGGAATAGCTTTTGCGGAATGCCTCCCTGACAGCTGCATATTCAGTGACAGGATCAATCAACAGATCGGTAATGAATTCCGAGATTCCTTTGTCCGTCAGGAACAACAGCCAGTCATAGGACTGCGCCAGAACCTTTAATTCCTTGTTTGGATTGTCCGACGTAAACCAGTTGCCATGGTTGCTGACAACGCCAACAGTCAATATGAAATTCCGAAGGAGTTCCCCGTCCTCAGAATTGATGACACGGGAAAGCAGTTCATAGTAGTCAGTTATGATGAAGTCCGACTCCGACTTTTGGAGGAACCCCGCCAATGAACCATCAGCCTTTCGGATGCGCTGAAGAGCCGAAACGGTCCTTGCGACGTAAGAACCCTGTTTCGCCTTTTCGATGGTTTGTGGTCCTTTTCCTGCCCCCTCCTCGACCCCGACGCGCTTGCACTCAAACATGGCGAAGGGATGCATGTGCAGTCGATGGACAGAATACCGGCGACGCAAGGAATCCACGTACGCATTGATAAAAGTCGATCCACATGTGGCCAACGTGCAGGCGTTGCGAATGACGTTGTGCTTGTCAACAAGCATTGCCGTTTTCCGGGAAACACCGTCCTGCTGAAAATCCAACGAGCGCAAAATGGCCGCTCCACTAATGGGAAGGTCATCGTCACTGTACTTCGTTTCGCAAATGCGCTTACTACCATGAAGCGTGAACTCCACGTTGTGGGTGATGTCGGCGTTGGCGAATTCCGGCAAAGGTTTCTCGATCGCCGCATGATGTTCCAGCCGCCACGCTTTGATGAGATAGTAGGTGATGATTTCCAGAAAAGTCCCAAGCGCCCGACCAGCAGCCTTCTTCCTATCGTTGGTATAGGAGAAAACCTCTTCGGCAAGAAGTTTCTGAAGTTTATCCACTGATTCGTATCCCATTATGTCATTCCTTAATAGAATAGCACTTTCAAAATTGCCCCCAATTTTATCAAAGATGCTTATCCAAATCAACGAGAAAAAGCATCCTATCCCCTGATTTCAAGACCGCCAAGAGGGGGATTTTTGAGACCCTTGGAGGGGATTTTTGAGACCCTTGAAAGGGAATTTTGAGACCCTTGAAGGGGATTTTTGAGACCCTTGGAGGGGAATTATGAGACCCTTGGAGGAAACGGGTTAGCCTCAACGAGGGGAATTATGAGACCCTTGGAGAAAACGGGGCAAGTTGGCAGGGATTGGAAAACTCCCCCTCTAAGATAGAGGGGGTGGCCGAAGGCCGGGGGAGTATGATCAGGGGTGAGAGGTGAGGAATCATACCCCCTCGCCCCTTCGGGGCACTCCCCCTGTCTCAGGGGGAGAGTTCCCCTGCCCCTCGCCTTTCGGGGCACTCCCCTGTCTCAGGCTGGGGGAAAGGCTCCGGACGCGACTTCCGCGACGTAGGCGGCGAACGCCTGCTTCGCGTCGGCGGCGAGATGCGCATACTGCTTCACGAACGCGGGCACATGCCCTTCGTTCAGACCGAGCAGATCGTGCATCACGAGCCACTGCGCGTCGCAGACGGGACCCGCCCCGATGCCGATGGTGGGGATCGCGAGCGCGGCGGTGATCTCCGCCGCCAGCTCCGACGGCACGCATTCCAGCGTCACGGCGAACGCCCCCGCCGCCTCGACGGCCTTCGCGTCCGCCAGCACCTTCGCGGCCTCCTCGCGCGTCTTCCCCTGCTTCTTGAAGCCACCGTAGGCGTTGACGCTCTGCGGCATCATGCCGACATGCGCCAGCACCGGAATGCCCGCTTCCGTCATGCGCCGGATCAGGCCGCAGACCGTCGCGCCGCCCTCCAGCTTCACGGCGTCCGCGCCGGCCTTCAGACACGCGACGGCGTTCGCCATCGCGGCGTCATCGCCGCACTGGTAGGAGCCGAACGGCATGTCCGCGACGACAAGCGCCTCCTTCACGGCGCGCGCGACGGCGGCCGTGGCGGAAAGCGTCTCCTCCATCTTCACCGGCAGCGTCGTCCCGTAGCCGAGCATCGTCATGCCCATCGAATCGCCGACAAGCACGCACGGCACGCCCGCCTCGTCCGCCAGACGCGCGAAGCAAGCATCGTAGGCCGTGCAGCAGCCCAGTTTCTGTTTTCCCTTGGCGGCCCTGAACGCCGCGACAGTCCACTTCTTCATAGCGGGTGCGAAGTATATCACAAAACCGGCAAACTTTCACCGCCCGCGGCGCGGAGGCGGCATCTCATTTCTTCTCAAAAAGTTTCAGTAATTTCCACGCCGCTTCTCACTCCGTTTTGCTACAATATGCGGCAATTCGATTTACGGCGCACTGCGCCACCAACAAAAGGAGACTGGAAAATGGCAAACAAATTCAGGATCGGCTATCTGCCGCTCAGCAAGGTCAACTGGACGAACGACACGCTGGAGGCCGCGCGCGCGGACGCGATCAAATTTCTCAAGGCGCTTCCGGACGTGGAGGTCATCGCGCCCGACCACATGCTTGCGCTCGAAGGCGAGGCGATCGAGGTGCTCGACCAGTGGGAGAAGGACCGCCCCGACCTCATCGTCGCGCACTTCCTCACCTTCTCACTCGGCGTCGTGCCGCCGATGTTCGCGCAGCGCCTCAAGGTACCGATCCTCCTCTGGTCGCAGCCCGAACCCGACCCGAAGGGCGGCCGCCTCCAGAACAATTCGTTCTGCGCGGCGAACATGAACGCCCACCACATGTGGCGCCTCGGCATCCCCTACTTCTACGTCCACGCCCAGGCCGGCACGAAGGAGGCGGAGGAGAAGATCATGAAGCAGGTGCGCGTCGCCCAGACGATGAAGGCGCTCGGCCGGATGCGCATCGGCCTCATCGGCGGACGCGTCCCCGGCTTCTTCACGAGCTGCGTCGATGAGATGATGCTCCGCCGCACGCTGGGACCCGAGGTGAAGATCATCACCGAGCACGAACTCTTCACCGTGGCGCAGAACCTCACGCCCGAGGAGGTCGCCAAGGGAATCGCCCTCATCGACGAGGACCTCAAGACGCCGCCGACGGACGCGCCGTGCAGCGAGCAGAAGGAGAAGTCCGCCCGCCTCATCGCGGCCGTCATGAAGCTGAAGGAGAAGTTCTTCGTGGATACATTCGCCATGCGCTGCTGGCCGGAGGTCATCCTCAACGAGTTCTACGGCATCGCGGTGTGCTCCACGCTCGGCCACCTCACGAACCACGGCTACCTCACCGCCTGCGAGGGCGACGTGTACGGCGCGGTGATGATGCGCATCGGCCAGATCCTTTCGGGCGAGCTCCCCTTCTTCTGCGACCTCATCATGTGCGAGGGCGACCACGGCACGGTGTGGCACTGCGGCGCGGCGCCGTGCGGACTCTGCAAGCCCAACTACCAGCCCGAACTGCACTGCTCGGCGACGGTCGAGGGCGGCGGCGTGAAAGGCTGCACGGGCGAGTTCCCGCTCAAGCCCGGACGCGTCACGCTCGCGCGCCTCGGCGAGACGCGCGACGGCACCGGCTTCCGGATGCTCGTCTGCCCGGGCGAGGGCATCGACACCGATCTCTTCGTGCGCGGCACGCCGCTCAACGTGCGGTTCGACGCCGGATGCGAGGCCGTCCGCCGCGAGGTGATGGAGAACGGCTGGGAGCACCACTACGCGCTCATGTACGGCGACCGCACGGAGGAGCTGACGGCGTTCTGCCGCAACCTGAACATCGAAATGCATCTCGTAAAATAGTGGCTAGTTGTTAGTAGTTAGTGGTTAGTTTAGAGTTTCCAGTTTAGAGTTTGAGGGTTAAGTGATAGCTAACAAACGACTAACCATTAACGACTCAACTCTAACAACTAACGACCCGTCACTAACAACTAACCACTAACAACTAACGACCAACTAACGACTAATGAAACACTTCCTGATTGCTGTCTGTTTGGCTGAGATTGCCGCAAGCGCCTGCGGCGGCACGCTGAAGGTGCCGCTGCGGGAGGGTTGGCGGTTCGTCAAGGCCGACGATCCCAAAGCCGGCACGAACCTGACGATTCAGGCGTTGAGCGGGATCCTCGACCGCGCCGAGAGAGGCGACCGCGCCGGCGCACCGGCGTTCGACTGGGCGCAGTCCGGCTTCGACGACTCCGCATGGAAGGCCGTGCGCGTTCCGCACGACTGGGGCGTGGACAAGCCGTTCAATTCCGATCTGCCGTACGGCGATGCGTTCCTGGACGTGACCGGCGTGGGCTGGTACCGTCTCCGGCTCGACGTGCCGGCCGACTGGCGGGGCAAGGCCGTCTATTTCGAGTGCGACGGCGCGATGAGCTATTCCATGCTCTACCTCAACGGGTCGTTCCTCGGCGGCTGGCCCTACGGCTACACGCGCTGGCGCATCGATCTCACGAAGCATCTGGACTACGGCACCGCGAACACGATCGCGATCCGCTGCCACAACCAGAAGGATTCCTCGCGCTGGTACACGGGCGGCGGACTGTACCGCAGATGCCGGTTGCTCGTCTGCCCCGAAGACCACGTGGTGCCGGGCAGCGTGTTCATCACCACGCCCGAGGTCACGGCGAAGCGCGCGAAGGTGCGCGTGCGCTACGAGATGTCAAAGAGCGGAAAGAAGGACTATTCCTTCACGGTCGAGAATCCGCGTTTGTGGGACATCGACGATCCGCATCTGTACACGGTGGACATCGAGGGCGACACCTACCGCTACGGCATCCGCACGATCTCCTTCAATTCCGACGAGCGTCGCTTCCAGCTGAACGGACGCACCGTGCCGCTGAACGGCGTATGCATGCACCACGACTTCGGCGTGCTGGGCGCGGCGTGGAACCGCGCGGCGCAGAAGCGGCGGCTTCTCCTCTTCAAGGAGGCGGGCGTGAAAGCCATCCGCTCCTCGCACAATCCGCCGGACGAAGGGCTTCTGGAGCTGTGCGACGAGCTGGGGATCCTGGTGAAGGACGAGGTGTTCGACGAGTGGCGCGCGACCGGAAGCGCGGGCAAGCGCAAGAACGGCTACTCCAACATTTTCGACGTTTGGCATGAGCGCGACGTGCGCGCCTGGGTGCGCACCGACCGCAACCATCCGTGCGTGATCCTGTATTCCCTCGGCAATGAGATCTGCGACCTGTGGACCAAGGCGAACAAGGATGGTTCGGGCACACGCACGGCGCGTAGGCTGGCGCGTCTCGTGGCCGAGGAGGATCCGTCGCGTCCCTCCGCCAACGCAAACAACAATTCCGCAAACTTCACCAACGATTTCCCCACCGTGCTGTCTCTGATGGGCTGCAACTACTACTCATGGCTGTACGCCGCCCTGCAGAAGAAATATCCCGACGTGCCGTTTTTCGGATCGGAGACGATGTGCATGAGCGTGACGCGCGGCGAATACCGCTTCCCTGTCGGACAGACATGGGCGGGCATCAACACCGCCTTCCCGGACTTCTACAACTCGTCCTACTGCTGGGACGCCGTGAACTGGACGCGGTTGGACAAGGGCTGGGCGTGCACGGCCGACGCGCAGTGGCATTTCATGGACAAGGTCGGCACCTGCATGGGCGAGTTCATCTGGACGGGCATCGACTATCTTGGCGGCCCCTTCTGGTGCGACCCGTGGCGCAAGAACCCGGTCTTCACCGATCCCGACAGGCAGAAGCAGGCGAAAGAGGAGGTGAAGGCGCGCGGGATGACGCGCGCGGCGATCCACACCTGCAACACGGGGTTCCTCGACCAGGCCGGCTTCCGCAAGGATTCGTTCTGGCTCTTCCAGTCGCGCTGGCGCCCCGACCTCCCGATGGCGCACATCCTCCCGCACTGGAACTGGAAAGGTCGTGAGGGCGAGGTCACGCCCGTGTACGTGTTCACTTCGGGCGACGAAGCGGAGCTGTTCCTGAACGGGACGTCGCTCGGGCGGCAGCGCAAGCAGCCGGACGTGTGGGACCGCGCGTACCGTCTCCGGTGGGATGACGTGAAGTACACGCCCGGCACGCTGGAGGTGGTCGCCTACAAGGACGGAAAGGAATGGGCGCGCGACAAGGTCACGACGACGGGGGCTCCCGCGCAGCTCGCCGCCGCCGCCGAGGCGGAGACGGTGGTCGCCAACGGTACGGACATCTGCTACGTGAACGTGTGCGTGAAGGATGCGGAAGGCCGCGTGGTGCCGAACGCGAAGGTGCCAGTGACGTTCTCACTCGAGGGGCCGGGCGAAATCGTCGCCACGGACAACGGCGACGAGACGGACTTCGCGGACTTCCATCAGCCGACGCGCCGCACGTTCAATGGCTGGGCGCAGGCCCTTGTCCGTCCCCTTCCCAACCGAACCGGCACCATCCGGCTCACGGTGAGATCCGAGGGTCTCTCCCCCTCCACAGTCATCGTGAAAGCAACACAACCACCCATTAACCACTAATCACTAGCCACTAACCACTAGCCACTAACCACTAATCACTAATCACTAACTAGGAACAACCATGAACCTGAAAATCGCACTGAAGCCCCAGCAGGGCTACAACAAAATCTTTGACGTAGGCGAGTACGGCATGAAGCTCACAAAGTTCGGGCTCCTCAAGCTCGCCAAGGGCACATCGTACGCCGGCGACACGGGCGAGGAGGAGGTCGCGTTCGTGCTGATCGGCGGCAACTTCTCCGCCGCCGGCGACGGCTGGGCGTTCGAGGTGGCGGACGGTCGCACAAGCCCGTTCACCGGCAAGCCCCACTGCCTCTACCTGCCGCGCCACACGAAGTACGAGATTACGGCGCTTTCCGACGTGGAGCTCGCCTACAACGGTTCGCCCGCCACGCGCGACACGGCGAAGCCCACGCTCATCAAGCCCGAGGATACGCGCCACATCGCGCTCGGCAAGGACAACTGGACGCGCACGAGCGAAATCATCCTCGACGAAAAGTTCGACAGCGAGCACTTCTACATCGGCGAGGGCATGATCCCGAGCGGCAACTGGAGCGGCTACCCCTCCCACCGCCACGACGTGGACAACCCGCCCACCGAGCTGGACATGGAGGAGACGTACTTCTATCTCTTCGACCCGCCGCAGGGATTCGGTTTCCAGAGCGTGTACAAGCCGGACGGCTCCCTCAACGAAGCGTACCGCGTGCAGAACTACGACACGGTCGCCATCGCCGAGGGCTACCACCCGCTCGTGGGCGCGCCCGGCTACCAGATGTACTATCTCTGGACGATGGCCGGTTCGCAGGGCCGCGGCCTCATCTCGTCCATGGATCCCGCCCACGCGTGGGTTAAAGGTTGAAAGGTTGAAAGGTTGAAAAGTTGAAAGGTTGAAAGGTTAATCACCAATCATCAACTACCATCTACCGACTATCAACTACCAACTAACGTGAAACTGTTGCTTGGCATAGATTACGGCACCGGCGGGTGCAAGACAACCGTCCTCGACGAGACCGGGCGTTTCGTCGGCGAGGCCTCAACGGAGTTCCAGACGTTCCACGACCATCCCGGCTGGAGCGAACAGGAGCCGCAGGACTGGTGGGACGCGCTCAAAAGTGCCCTCGGGAAACTTGCCGCGAAAGGCATTGATCTCAAGTCCATCGCCGCCTGCGCGCTTGACGGCTCCACGCACAACGCCGTGCTGATGGACGCCCAGTACAAGCCGATCCGCCGCACGATCATGTGGACGGACCAGCGCGCGACGGCCGAGTGCGAAGCGCTCAAGGCCGGCTGGGGCGAGAAGATCTTCTCGACGTGCTACCAGATGCCGGCGCCCACGTGGACGCTCCCGCAGATGATGTGGCTCAAGGCGAACGAGCCGGAGGTTCTGGAAAAGACGGCGCATGTGCTCTTCGTGAAGGACTACGTGCGTTATCTCCTCACCGGCGAGGCGGCAACCGATTCCATCGAAGCGCAGGGCACGCTGATGTGGGCAATGCCCGGGACAACTGGGACGGATGGGACAACTGGGACGGATGGGAGATGGGACGCTGAACTTGTTGCGCTCTCAGGGCTTAAGATGTCGGCGATGCCGAAGATTATCGCGCCCATAGATGTCGCGGGCCATGTGACCGCAGCGGCTGCCGCCGCAACGGGGCTTCCAGAGGGAATGCCCGTCGTGTGCGGCTCGTCGGATAGCGCGGTGGAGGACTACGGCGCGGGCGCGGTGGAGCCGGGCGATCTCATCATCAAGCTTGCGACGGCGGGTAACGTCAACGCCATGACGGCGGCGGCGCATCCTCACCCGAAAACGCTGACGTATTCGCACATCGTGCCGGGCATGTGGTACTCCGTCTCGGCGACAAACGCCGCGGCGCTCTGCATGCGGTGGTTCCGCGATACGTTCTACGGGGAACGGGGAACGGGGAATGGGGAACGAGGGAGCCTCTACTCGCTGATTGACGCGGAAGCGACGAAGTCCCCTGTCGGGGCGAACGGCGTGTTCTTCCACCCGTACCTGCAGGGCGAACGCTGCCCGTACTGGGACGCGAACCTGCGCGCCTCGTTCACGGGCGTCTCGATCTCCTCGACGCGCGGCGACTTCGCCCGCGCGCTCATGGAGGGCGTGGCGTTCTCGCTCCGCGACTGCTACCGCACGCTCGAGGAGATGAAACTTCCCGTGAAGCGCATCTTCCTCATCGGCGGCGGCGCACGGTCCGCGCTCTGGAGCGAGATCGTCGCCAACGTGTTCAACTGCACCGTCGCGGTTCCCCAGCCGGGCGATGCGAGCTTCGGCGCGTGCCTGCTTGCGGGAACAGGCATCGGCGTGTTCACGGACGTGAAGGACGCCGTCTCGAAATGCCTGCACATCGACCGCACCCTCGCGCCCGATCCCGAGGCCGCCGCGAAGTACGACCACCTCTTCACCTGCTACCGCCGTCTCCACGACGCGCTGGCACCCGTTTACACACAAAGGAAGGAAAAATGAAAGTCAAATCAGATAGCTACATGTTCGAAATGATTCGAACGGAACTCACCGACGCCGTCGGTGACGCGAACGTCGATGTGAAGTTCGCCGACAAGTTCGGCCACTCCATCGACTACTACTGGATCCCCGAGATGTGGCACGACCGCGGCAAGGAGTGCCCCAAGGCCGATTTCATCGTTCATCCCGGCTCGACCGAGGAGGTCGCCAAGGTGATGAAGATCGCCAACCAGTACAAGATCCCCGTCGTGCCGTGGGGCGGCGGCTCGGGTTCGCAGGGCGGCGCCCTTCCGATCTACGGCGGCATCGTGCTCGACATGAAGCGCATGAACAAGTTCTACGGCGTGGACAAGGAGAGCTACACCGTCCGCTGCCAGACCGGCATCATCGCGCGCCACCTCGAATGGAACTGCAACAAGGAGGGCTTCTCCACGATGCACCTGCCCGCCTCCATCGCCTGCGCGACGATCGGCGGCTTCCTCGCGCACCGCGGCACGGGCGTCCTCTCCACGAAGTACGGCAAGATCGAGGACATGGTGATGTCGCTCGAGGTGGTCACCCCCACCGGCGAGATCATCCGCACGCTTCCCGTGCCGCGCCACGCGTCGGGGCCCGACCTCACGATGCTCTTCCTCGGCAGCGAGGGCACGCTCGGCGTGATCACCGAGGTGATTCCACACCGCGATGCAGGCCGGCGCCACGCTGATGCGCTCGCGCCTCGGTCCCTGCGCGATGCGTCTCTATGACGAGACGGAGACGAAGACGCACGTCTCGAAGGTGTTCGGCATCAATCTCGACAAGGGCGCGTACCTCGTGTTCGGCTTCGACGGCCGCAAGGACATCGTCGCCAACCAGATGAAATACGCCCGCGAGATCATGGAGAAGCAGTTCAAGGGCAAGGACCTCGGCGCCAAGGGCGGCGAGTGGTGGTGGGAGAACAAGTACAAGTTCTTCTACCCGGGCTACATGTTCCACGTGCCGCAGGCGTTCGGCACGCTCGATACGGTGGCCGACTTCGCCCACATTGAGAAGGTCTATTGGGCGATGAAGAATGTCGTGAACAAGGAGTTCCCCGACGCGCGCTTCATCGGCCACTTCTCGCACTGGTACGAATGGGGCTGCATGCTCTACGCGCGCTTCATCTTCCCCGGCGACAAGGTGCCGCCGAACGAACGCGAGGCGGCGGCGCTCTACAACGCCGTCTGGGACAAGGCCATCCGTGCGGCAATCGCGAACGGTGGCGTCATCAACGAGCACCACGGCGTGGGCCTCAAGCTGGGCCGCTACGTGAAGGATCTCTACGGCACGGCCATGCCTGTGCTGGAGGGCATCAAGAAGCAGCTCGACCCCAACGGCATCATGAACCCCGGCAAGCTCGGCTTCGCCGGATGCTAATGGTAGGGCGCGCTGTCCCCAGCGCGCCGCAATCTGCGGACGCCCAATGGCGCAAATCCGAAACATCATCCTGTTTTGCGCTTGATGGTGGCATCGTCTACCTCACCCAAACCAACATTGTCTCTTGTTCCGATTCTTCCATCGCGCCTCTTGTCGCCTCGTCCTCTCGCCAACTCACCGGCCTCACCCCCGCGACTCCCGCGCGCTCTCGTTCGACTGATATCCGCGGCAATGTCACGGAAAACCAATTGAACGTTTCCGTCCCGGTAGTCACATCGTCACAGATTGTCCCGTATGCGGCAAATAGACCGCTGGCAATCTCGCGCTATGGGGTTGAGATTCAGACGGTCTCTGTCTCTGCCGTAACCAACACTGTTGTCTACGATTCCCTCGGTCGCGCAATCGCCCACACCGATGGCCGTGGCAACACCCGCCAAACCGAATACAATTCCTTTGGTCAGCGCTCTGCCTCAATCGATGCTCTCGGTAACCGCATAACCTACACCTACGACCAGTTTGGCAATCTCACATCTGTCACCGATCCCCTCGGCAACTCAACTG
>CACZCD010000044.1 GCA_902779565.1 uncultured bacterium
GAATATGCGATTCTTCTGAGATCAGTATAAATTCATTTTAGACAAACCCGTTGATGAGAAGGCCCTTTTCAAAGGAAACCCAAATCTTGATCTTCATGAAAAAGTAGCCCGAATCGACGGCGGCCTTGATCTCGGCGGGCGGCACCTTGTAGGAAAAGAGCGGGATCGAGGCGCACTTCGCGTGGTGCGAGGAAAGCGCCGGCCGGTAGGCGTCCGGTATCATCTCGTCGAAGGATTTGAGCCCGTTCTCACGCGCGAACAACACCCACGCAGCGTTATCGACGGAGACGAGCGCATTGAGCGCAAACGTCGCGCGGAGCTTCGGGTTGTTCGTCACCTTCTTCCCGTACTCCCACACCTGCGGCCACAGCCAGTCGTTCAGCTCCACCGGCGAGGTGAAGGAACGGCCCTCGATGAGCTTCAGCGCGTGCTGCGTCATCGCGAACATCATCGCGTTGCCGCCGGACTCGGAGTTCGCGGCGAACACGCTCGCGTCGCTCCACAGGCAGCTCTGCGTACCGAGGCCGATGCCGAACTTGCCGGAGGCCGACCGGATGCACGAGACGACGATCCACTCCTCCGTGAGATACCCGCCCTTGAAGCCGAACGGACGCACCATCGGCTCACGCTCGAACAGACAGTCCGTCTTGGCGATCGTGATCGTCTTGAATGTCTTGCCGGCCGCGCCCTTCACCGCGGAAGTCGCACACCCGGCTCCAGCGGCGGCCGCCGCCATCGTTCCCATCGCGATGAAGTCCCGTCTGTTCATGGAAGGTTCTCCTTTCGTCAGCCGATCGCTGCGTGGTAGCTTTGGAGCGAACGCACCTCGCCCTTGCCTTCACGGGCGGCCTTGATGCCCTCGCTCGCGGCGAGCGCAGCGGCGATGGTGGTGAGGTACGGCACGCGGTACTTGATCGCCGCGCGGCGGATCGAGTTGTCGTCCGCGCGCGCATCGCGCCGGTTCGACGGCGTGTTGAGGATAAGCGCGATCTCGCGGTTCTTGATGAGGTCGAGCACGTCCGGACGGCCCTGGCCGATCTTGGCGACCATCTTGGCCGGCACACCCTTCTCCCACAGGAACTTCACCGTCCCTTCGGTGCCGACGATCTCAAAACCGAGGTCGGCGAAGTTCTTCGCCGCCACAGCCGCATCCTCCGGCTTCTCCGAGAGCGACACGAGCATCCGCCCGGACTGGATCGGGAGCGGCAAACCCGCCGCCTCCTGACTCTTGTAGTAGGCGAGACCGAACGTATCGGCGAGACCGAGCACTTCGCCCGTGGAGCGCATCTCGGGACCCAGCACGGGATCGACCTCCGGGAACTTCTCGAACGGCAACACCGCCTCTTTCACGCCGAAGTACGGCACCACATGCTTGCGGTCGAGCCCCAGCGACTTCACGGATTCGCCGAGCATCAGGCGCGTCGCGATACGGGCCATCTGGATGCCGGCCACCTTCGAGACGAGCGGCACCGTGCGCGATGCGCGCGGGTTCGCCTCAATCACATAGACCTTGTCGTCCTCGATCGCAAACTGCATGTTCATGAGGCCGATCACCTTCAGCTCGCTCGCGATGCGGCGCGTGTAGTCGAGGATCGTGGCCTGGTTCTTCTCGCTGATCGCGACGGGGGGCAGTACGCACGCCGAGTCGCCGGAATGGACGCCCGCCAGCTCCACGTGCTGCATGATCGCCGGGATGAAGATGTCGGTACCGTCCGAAAGCGCATCCGCCTCGCACTCGAGCGCGTGGTGCAGGAAGCGGTCGAGATAGAGCGGACGGTCGGGCGTCACGCCCACGGCCTTCGCGATGTATTCGCGGAGCATGATTTCGTCGTAGATGACCTCCATGCCGCGGCCGCCCAAAACGAACGACGGACGGATCACGATCGGATAGCCGATCTCGGCGACGACCTTCAGCGCCCCGTCGAGGTCGCTCGCCATGCGGCTCTCCGGCATCGGGATGCCGAGACGGTCCATGATGGAGTGGAAGAGGTCGCGGTCCTCGGCGGCGTCGATGGACTTCACGGACGTGCCAAGGATACGGCAGCCCGCCGCCTCCAGCTCGGCCGCGATGTTGAGCGGGGTCTGGCCACCGAACTGCACGATGATGCCTTCGGGCTTCTCCGCCTGGTAGATCTGCAAAACGTCCTCAAGCGTCACCGGCTCGAAGTAGAGCTTGTCCGAGGTGTCGTAGTCGGTGGAGACGGTCTCGGGGTTGCAGTTGATCATGATCGTCTCGTACCCCGCCTCGCGCATGGCCATCGCCGCATGCGTGCAGCAGTAGTCGAACTCGATACCCTGACCGATGCGGTTCGGTCCGCCACCGAGGATGAGCACCTTCTTCTTGTTGTCCGAGACGGGCACCTCGCCCGGCTTGCCGTTGTAGGAGGAGTAGTAGTACGCCTGGTTCTCCACGCCCGAGACCGGCACCGCATGCCAGGTCTCCACGCAGCCGAGCGCCGTGCGCTTCTCGCGGATATCCTTCTCCGGCACCTTGAGGATCTGGGAAAGGTACTTGTCGCTGAAGCCATCCTTCTTCGCCTGCACGAGCAAGTCGTCCGGCGGCAGCGTGCCCTTGTACTTGAGAATCTCCTCCTCTTCCTGTACGAGTTCGCGCATCTGCTGCACGAAGTACGCCTTCACGCCCGTGAGGTCGAAGATCTGCTCGTCCGTCGCACCCTTGCGGAGCGCCTCGTACATCTGGAAATGGCGTTCGCTGTTCGGGATCGCCAACATCTTCAGCAGCTCGTCAAGCGACTTCGCGTTGAAGTCCTTCGCGAAGCCCAGTCCGGCGCGCCCCTTCTCGAGCGCGCGGATCGCCTTCTGGAGCGTCTCCTTGTAGGTCTTGCCGATGGACATCACCTCGCCCACGGCCTTCATCTGCGTGCCGAGGTGGTCCTCCACGGCGCGGAACTTCTCGAACGCCCAGCGCGCAAACTTGAGAACGATGTAGTCGCCGCTCGGCGTATACTTCTCGAGCGTTCCGTCGCGCCAGTACGGAATCTCGTCCATCGTCATGCCCGCCGCGAGCTTCGCGGAGATGAGCGCAATCGGGAAGCCCGTCGCCTTCGAGGCAAGCGCCGACGAACGGGACGTGCGCGGGTTGATCTCGATGATGACCACGCGCCCCGTCTTCGGGTCGTGCGCGAACTGCACGTTCGTGCCGCCGATCACGCCGATCGCCTCCACGATCTTGAACGCGTCGCGCTGGAGGCGCGCCTCCAGCTCCTTGTCGATCGTGAGGAACGGCGCCGCGCAGTAGCTGTCGCCCGTGTGGACGCCCACCGCGTCGATGTTCTCGATGAAGCACACCGCGATCATCTGGTTCTTGGAGTCGCGGACGACCTCCACCTCCAGCTCCTCCCAGTTGAGGATCGACTCCTCAATGAGGCACTGGTGGGTAAGCGAAGCGTCAAGGCCGCGCGCACAGATGGTGCGCAGCTCCTCCACGTTGTAGCAGAAGCCGCCGCCGGCGCCGCCCATCGTGTAGGCCGGGCGCACCACCACCGGGTAGCCGATCTGCTCGCGCACGAGCTTCTCGGCCTCTTCGACGGAATGGACGATGCCGCTGCGCGGCGTCTCGATGCCGAGCTTGGCCATCGTCTCCTTGAACACTTCACGGTCCTCGCCGCGCTCGATGGCGTCCAGGTTCACGCCGATCACCTTCACGCCGTACTTGTCGAGGATACCCTTCTTCGCGAGACTTGTGGAAAGATTGAGGCCGGTCTGCCCGCCGAGATTCGGCAAAATGGCATCCGGCCTCTCCTTCTCGATGATCTGCTCAAGCCGCTCTTCGTTCAACGGCTCGATGTACGTGGCGTCCGCCATCACCGGGTCCGTCATGATGGTGGCGGGGTTCGAGTTCACCAGCACCACCTTGTATCCGCACGCCCGGAGCGCCTTGCACGCCTGTGTGCCGGAATAGTCGAATTCACACGCCTGACCAATGACAATCGGACCCGATCCGATGATCAAAACCTTGTCCACATCTGCACGCTTCATCTTCTGAAAACTCCTTGCTTGAGCCGCGCCTGAAACCGCCCTCGGCCTCACGCGACGACTTGAACCGAAATCGGGCGGCAATTATATCAAAATCCACCCCCCGATTCAAGAGCGATCCGGCTCCATCCGCGTGAGCACGATGTTGTCGAGGTAGAGGGTGCGGTCCGGCTCGCCCTTGCCGACAATGAAGTAGAGCGAAACGGTCTCCTTCCCTTCGGGCACCCTGAAGGACACATCCCCCTTCCCCCAAACACGCGAATTCGCCGTGAGACCACCGCTCGCGAGCGTCTTGCCGCTGACAACGACACGCATCCGCACGGGCACATCCCCTTCCGCGGTCTTCACATCGAACTCCAGACGGTAGCTTGCGCCCGGCGTGACCGGAGCGTGTCGCAGCCAAAGTCCGACGCCGCCCTCCGCACGCGTCTTGAGCTTCACGGAGTAGCGGTCGAACGACGCCTCATCCACCGTGCATCCGCCTACGAGATCACGCAGTTTCCAACCCTGAAGCCCGGGTGCATCGAAACTCGCCCGCCACCCCTCCTCCTTCAGCTTCGGCGGGTTCTTCGCGAGATGCTCGGCGGCGGCGAACGCCTCGATGTAGCCGCGCGCCTCGGCCTTCAGCGTCTCCCAGCGTTTCCTGTCGGCCGCCGCCAGACCGGAGGCGTCGGCGGTCTCCAAAAACGCCAGATCCTCCTTCAGATCCTTTTCCGTGTGCCCTTCCGCGGCAAACACCGAAAGAAGCGAATCGTCGAGCACGTCGTTCTGCTGCGCCGCCATCTTCGCGCGCCGCATCTCGCGGGCCTTGTCGCCGCGCGCGCGCAAACGCGCGAAGTAGGCCTTCGCCGTCGCGGCACAGGCTCCGTACTGAGAGCAGTACTCGTCCTCGATGCGTTCAAAGGGATAATCCGGATGGTCGAGCTGACGCATCAGCACATAATACTCAAACGCCATGACGGGCGCCCAATGGCCGTCGTAGTCGAACCCGAAGGAACCGTTTTTGAGATAGTGGTGGTAGCAGTCGTAGATTTCCCGCTCCTGTCCGCGCGGCAGCTTGCCGCTGTAGGCCGTGAAGTTCGGACGCAGGAAGAACGTCCCCTCCTTGAGTCCCGCCGCCTTCCATGCGGCGAGATCGGCGCGGTAGTCGTCCAGCAGACGCGGCACGAGGCCGAAGATCATGCTTTCCGGGTAGGCGATGCGCTCGCGGCGCGGCGGGCGTCGGTAGTAGCTGTAGATGTAGGAGACCACCTTCACGTCGGGACGGATGGTGCGCGCACGCGCCGTTATGCGGTTCCAGAAATTGAGGTAACGGTCCGTCAGGTTGGAGTAGAAGCTCTCGCCGGGCTGCCGGGCATCGAGCGCAAGGCACTTCTCGCAGTAGCAGTAGCCGGGCGTGCCGTCGTTCGGGCAGACATTGAGGAACTGGTTCGTGCGGGCGCCCATCCAGTCCGCGAGGATCTGGTCGATACAGCCATCGTTCGACAGGCAAAGCTTCGCGACCCGCGACTTCGCCCCTTCCACGCCGCGCCGCCCGTAAGGGTTCAGTCCGAAATACTCCGGATGATCCTTGAGGTAGGTATCCTGCCATTTCGTGAAAGCGTGGCCGTAGCGGAACGGGCGACGCGCCGCATACTTCATCCGCATTCCCCAAAGCGGGTCGCACCCGCGCACAAGCGAGGTGTAGAACGGATAGGGCCGCTCCCACCGCCAGTCATCCGGCATGTCGCAGGTGGTGCGGCGGGAAAAGACGATGCCGTCGTCGCCCGGACGCACCCACAGAACGCCAAGAAACCGCTCGAGAAACTCCGCCACCGCGAAGCCGCTCCCGTACTGCGGCCCTCCGCGCGTCGGCAGGTCATCGCCCCAGAAGTGAATCGTGTTCCCTTCCCGCCGAGCAAACGACACAAGCCGTCCTCCGCCGGGCGCATCCTTCGGACGGCGGAAGGAAAACACCGTGGCGGCATTCTTCGCCGCCGCAAGACCTTCCGCCGGCTTCACGCCGGTGATCAGCTCAAGATGCTTGGCGAGATCATCCGCCGCCATCTTCTGCTGCGGGTTCTCCCGCGCCGCACGGACGATACATGCGTGCGTCAGATCCAGTTCGGACGCCGTCGCCGCCAACGCGCACGCACAGACGGCACCAATGGCCATTCTCCTTATCATCATAGATAGATTCCTCCTGATAAATAGACTACAAACTGCCGTCCGGCAGATCGATGAGACCGGCATAGCCAGGACCGCCGCCCGCAAGATAGCCGCCGGATTCGCCCGTGCGCCATTTGCTCACCCAAAAGGCATACAGGTCTCCCTGACGCACGCGGAAGCAGAAACGCACCGCGCGCCCGCGCAGCGCAGCGAGGGAGTCCGCACCGTTCCACGCGACGGGCGCCTTGACGCGATCGGCCACAACCGGGCGGCAGTTGGCGAACGTGAACGGCGCAATCGGCTGCCCCTGCCGATCCTGCACCTCCACGCGCAGTTCACCCTTGGGACAGTCCGCGTTGACGAAAAGCCATTCGCCGCCGAACACGATCGGCTTGGTGGACAGCGTTCCCGTACCATCGGCGTGGAGCGACACGAACCCGTCCCGACGAAGTTCCGCAAAGCCCATCGCGCCGTTGTCATACATGCCGAGGCGATTCGAGACGCGCGGAGTTCCGCGCGTCCACTTCTTCGTCTCGTCGCCCCCGAACGCCCCGTAGTAGAAGCGCAGCTTGTCGCCCATGATGACGCACAGGTTAGAGAGCGGCTGTACATAGCCCATGTCCCACTTGCCGGATCCCCACCGCTCGGAGCGGATCGCCGCCGTTCGGTCGGGACGATCCCAGCGGAAACCATCGCGGCTGTAGGCGAACTCAAGGTCGGTGATCTTCGGAAGCCCCTTCTCGGCACAGACGAGATTGTGAGGTCCCTTCAACACCTCGAACACACCCAGCATGATCGACTCGTAAGCGACGGCATCAAAGCAGTAGAGCTGGGGACGGCTGTTGAACTGCGGATCGGGAGCGTCCCGCTCGTCCGTATCCAGCCACTTGATGCAGTTGGACGAGGGCGTTTTCATGTCCACCCATTCCCAGATCGACTCCTTGAGGAAGTCGCTGCAGGCATAGTAGTTTCGCGTGCGGCCATGCCAGGCCGAGCGGAGCGAGAACACCCACTGGCGCGTGAAAGGATTGTAGAACATCGTCGAACGATCGCCGGACTTGCCGGTCTTCTGCCACGGCGACCAATGGATGCCATCGGGCGAGACGCTGGCGTAGCCGTCCGTATCCTGTCCGCCCGGCTGGACATAGAGCTTGTAGCGCGCCTGCGGATCGGTGCCATGCGGATCCTTCACCACGCTCCAGGAATCGACGGTGTGGCCAGGCGGCGAAACCTTGTTGGATCCCGTCTCGGGATCGAGTGCGGGGCGCGTCCACGCGATGCCGTCCGGACTCGTCGCATAGTGGATCACGCCGCACCACCCCACTTCGTACCAGAGCTGGAACACGCCGGCCTTCGCATCCCACCACATGCCGCCGCCTTTCGGAAGCGTCACCTTGTTCAACGGCGGCGAGGGGATCTCAAACTTCGTCTCCGCCTTGAGCACGGGATTGCCCGCGTACTTGACGGGATAATGGTAGCGGCGGACGAGTCCGTCAAGTTGATCCACCAGCATGTCATCCACAAACAGCTGGCGGCCTGTATCGATGTTCGGTGCGGCGGCGAATGCCCCGCTCACGGAGAAAAACACCGCCGGAAAGCAGATGGCAACTAGGCGTCTATGCATCGTCATTTCCCCTTATTTTCCCTTGTTGAAATTCAATTGCCTTTATGGCACCCATTGTATCAAAACCACCATTCTGCGGTCAATCGCCAGCCTCCGGATAAGATCCATCGACGAAGTCGAGGTTGCTTGAAACCGTCTTGAGCGCATAGTACGAGGGATCGAACGGCACATGCGTCCGTCGCAGGATTGCCGCCAGGAAGGATGACAGGCGGCCGATGCACACGCCCACCCACATCGGCAAACAGATCGTTCGGTAGCGCCGCCCCGGAAAGAGGCGCGCCGCCGTCTCGCGGTAGAACATCTCCGCCGTGATCCGGCGCGCATCGATCACTGTCACGCCGTCGCCATCCCAACGGTCGGTCGTCGCCGCAAGCCAGGCGGCCTCAGCCACGCGCCGCACGTCCGCAAGCGGCCAGCGGTTGCGCCCACGCCACTTGCCGAAATGGACGATGAACGGCGAGCGACGCAGGAAGTCGGCGACACGACGCTCAAGCGTCTCGTCGCCCGGACCCCAAACGGCGGCGGGACGGATGCAGGCGAAGCGCGCGGCCGGCAGGTTCGCTTTGAGCCACCGTTCAGCGAGAATTTTGTAGCGCGGATAGGGATTGTGCAGGTTGTCGTCGAAGGTCAACCGCGAGACATCCTCCCCCGCAAAATCGCGGATCCCATAGACGTCCGCCGTGGAAATGAAGACGAACTTCCGCCGCGCCAACGGCGCCAGCGTCACGACCGGCTCGTAGTTCAGCTTCCGGAAGAGGCGGTCGGGGCCTACGTCGGAGGCAAGCGCGGCGGCGTGCACGATCACATCTGGTGCCAGCGCCTCGACCAGACGGCGAAGCGACGCCGCATCCGAGATATCGCCCGTCACATAATCGACGCCCGACACGGGCTCCTTGGGCTGACGGCGATGCACAAGCCCCGAAACCTTCCAGCCCTCGGCGGCGAAGCGCCTCACGATATGTCCGCCGATGAATCCTCCGGCCCCCGTCACCAGCACATGGCCCGGGGGCTCGCTCATGACGGCAGTTCCTTCATCACGCCGGCGATCACGTCAATCGCCTCGTCAAGCTGCGACTCGCGGTGCGTCGCCATGTAGCTCGTGCGCAGCAGCGCTTCGCCTTCCGGCGTGGCGGGCGGCAGTACCGGGTTCACGTAAACGCCGCGCTTGAACACCTCGCGCACGGCCAGGAATGTCGCCTGCGACGTGTAGGTGTAGAGCGGGATGATCGGCGTGGGCAGGCCGAGCGCCGACTCCCGGATGCGGATGCCGCGGGCCTTGAACCCCTTCCGCGCATATTCGGAAATCGCACGCAGACGCTCCGGCAGCTCCGGATGCGCCTCCAAGTGACGGAGCGCGGCGAGCGCAACCGCCGCATTCGCGGGCGGTAGCGAGGCGGAGAAGATGAACGGCCGCGAATGGTGGCGCACATAGTCCACAACCTTCGCGTTGCCGGCCAGATAGCCGCCGAGGGAAGCGAGCGACTTGGAGAAGGTGCCCATGAAGATGTCGACCTCGTTTTCGAGACCATAGTGGTACGCCGTACCGCGTCCACCCTTCCCCAGCACGCCCAGACCGTGGGCATCATCCACCATGATGCGCGCGCCATGCGCCTTGGCGATCCGCACGACCTCCGGCAGATTCACCACGTCGCCGCCCATCGAAAACACGCCGTCCACGACGACCAGCGCGCCGCAGTCGTCCGGCACGCGGTCGAGGCACGCCGCGAGATCCGCCATGTCGTTGTGCTTGAACCGGAGCAGCTTGCCGAAGCTCAGCTGGCAGCCAGCGTAGATGCTCGCGTGGTTCTCGCGGTCGCAGATCACGTAATCGTGCA
Organism: uncultured bacterium; assembly: GCA_902779565.1. Classification (GTDB taxonomy): domain Bacteria; phylum Verrucomicrobiota; class Kiritimatiellia; order RFP12; family UBA1067; genus UBA1731. Next base: position 9,604 of record CACZCD010000044.1, read on the forward strand.
TCCCCACCAGGGCGCTGATGATGCCGGCGTTGGACTGAAACCCCGTGCCGAAGGTGAGCGCCGCCTCCTTCCCGAGAAACTGCGCGATCTCCGCCTCCAGCTCCAGATGGAGGTCGAGCGTCCCGTTCAGGAACCGCGAACCAGAGCAGCCGGTGCCATACTTCTCGATTGCCTTCACGCCGGCCTCTACGACCTCCGGGCAGATTGTGAGCCCCAGATAGTTGTTCGAACCGAGCATGATACGCCGGCGCCCCTCCATGATCACTTCCGTATCTTGGCGCGACTCCAACTTGTGGAAGTAGGGGTAAAGGCCGGAGGCCCGCACCTCATCCGCCTCTTTCCAGTCATAACACTTTTTGAAGATGTCCATATCTATTGATGTTGTCCTCTCAGATCTCATTGGCAAAACAGGGCGAAGTATATCACATTGCAATGATTCCGTCCGTCACCGCCCGTGGCATGTCACCGCGGTTCGAAAGCGCCCGGCTTGTCGGAGACGGCCAGACCCGTGAGGGTGAACGGCACGCCAGCGCCATGGAGCCGGAGGACATGACGGCCCGCCTTAAGCTCCTGTCCGCCAACCGAACCGCCGCCAGCGCACTTGTTCTTCTTGCCGAAACAGAGGAGGTTCCAGACCTCATGCGTGGACCAAAGGCGGATCCCAGAGGCCACGAACGGGGCGCCGTCAAGCGAGATCTTGACGTTCGTGAACGGCTTCGTCCCCTTCGCGCGGGCAAAGAGCCAATACTGCCCGCCCTCCGCGAGATCGAACGTGAACTCGCGCACTTCGCCCTTCGGCCCCGTCATCCGGACCGGAGCGAAATTCGGCGCGTAGATCGTGCGCGGACCCGGCGGCACGGGCTGCACCGGCGGCGCAAAGTCCATGCGCTCGGCGTAGATGGAGACGCAGCGCGAAAGCCCTTCCGGCGTCTGGACGAGGAAGGCGGAACGCCAGAAGCGGCGGTCCTGCATTTTGCCGGGGATGAACGTGACAGTGAAGCGGTTCGCCCCCTTCTTGAGGATGCCCGCTGCCGGCGAGACCGTGAACCAGTCCGCATCGAAGTTCTGCCGGATGCGGAAGGGCTGTTCGAGGGTGGCCTCGGCGGTGAAGGTGACGGCGGCCGGCGTGGCGGCGGGTCCCGTCACCTGCACCCCCTTGATCACACCCGTATCAAGGATGAACGGCAGATCGCGCACAGGATATTTCGTGGCCCACGCGCGCGGAATGTCATTGGTGGAATAGATGTTGTCCGGTCGTATATCCATGCGCCCCTTGTAGCCGCGAGACGGATTGAACGCCCGTTCGCCGAACCAGTTGCCCCAGATTCCGGCGTAGGGTTCGAACCAGTACGGGTTGAAGGTCGAGGTCTTGATGCACGGGTTCACGTAGCCGAACTCGTCGCAGCACGGCGCCAACAGGTTGTCGAACACATAGACGGGCGAGACCATGCAGCCCTGGATCGAGATGTCGGAGATGGCCGCCTCGAAGCGGTTCTGGAAGCAGCGGACGTTCTGCTGGCCACCGTCAAGCTCGATGCAGTCGTCGTTCGCGTAGATGCAGAAGTTGCCGTAGATGTCGGAGTCGCGGTTGAAGCCGCCGCCCTCGCCAAAGTTGTCGCACCCCTCGATCGCATCGTTCCAGCGGTGCAGGTCGGAGCCGACGATGTCGTTCCAGCGCAGCACGATGGAGTGCGCCACGCGGTTCACGAAGATGCCCTCCGTCCCGGACGGATGCGAGTAGAACCAGCTGTTGGAGGTGCCGCGCGCATCGTGGATGTAGCAGCGTTCGACGGTGACCTCGGCGCTGCCCGGATCGATCATGATGCCGGCCGACCAGTTGAAGGTACGCACATGCCCCTTCTCGTCCACATAGCTCGGCTTGCCGCCGCCCTTCGCGGTGAACAGCTTCTCGCCGACGCGCCCAAACCCGTAGATCTCGCAGTTCCGCACGCGCACACCCGTGGAATTCTCGATGAAGACGGCATTGTCGCGGTTGCCGCCGCCGCCCTCAATCACCATGTTCTCGAGAATCACGTATTTCGCATCGGTGATCTTGAAGATGCTCTTCATCACGTCCTTGCCGCCGAGAACGGCCCCGGGCTTGGTGGTGTAGCGGATCCAGCCGTCCGGACGCCCCTTCTCGCTCACGACGATCGGGTAGGTCGCGGTCGCGGGATCGATCACGATCGTCCGGGCGACGGGAACTTCCGATTTCCAAGTGCGGAACGAACCGGAGGCAAGGGTCTTGCCGCCCGCCGTCAGCCGCATCTCATAGCGGGTATCCTCGGCGAGATAGAAGATCGAACCACGGTAGTTGGCGGCATCCAGAAAGTGGATCGGCGTTTCACCCTTCTTCCATTCGGCACCTGCCGCGCGATATTCGAGCGCGAGCCCCTCCACCGGCGCGGAGCCCCAGCAGACCGAACAGGAGGTGTAGGTCGGCACGAGCCGCAGCTCGCCGGCCTTCACCGGCTGGATGAGCGACATCCGCTTCTCGGGGCTCTTCGGCGGACGCATCTTCTGCCAGTCGCCCCATTTGAAGTCCGCGGGCGCGGTCTCAAGCGCCGCCTGCGCACACGCACAAAGCCCGACCACGGCAACCATCATGATTCTGTTCATTGCTTCTCCTTGTTCTGTTTCAGTTGTTGACGAGCGAAAGGAATTCTCCGCGCACCTTCTCGTCCGAACGGAACGAGCCCAGCACGGCCGATGTGACCATCTCGGAGTTCTGCTTCTCGACGCCGCGCATCATCATGCAGAGGTGCTTCGCGCGGATGACCACGCCCACGCCCTCCGCGTCCGCCTCCTTCATCACCGCGTCCGCGATCTGCTCCGTCAGGCGCTCCTGGATCTGCAGGCGGCGGGCGTACATGTCGACGATCCGCGCGAGTTTCGAGACGCCGAGCACCTTCCCCTGCGAGATATACCCGATCGCGCAGGATCCGAAGAACGGCAGCAGATGGTGCTCGCACATCGAATACAGCTCGATGTTCTTGAGGATCACCATGTGGTTCGTCCCGCTCGTGAAATACGCCCCGTTGACGACCGTCTTCACGTTCTGGCGGTAGCCGCGCGTGAGATAGGTGAGGGATTTTGCCACGCGTTCCGGCGTCTTCTTCAATCCGTCACGCGCCGGATCCTCGCCGAGTTCCTTCAGCAGGGACTTCACAAGCGCGGCAATCCGCTTCTGATCCGGTTCCTTCGTCTTCTTCATGCCGACACCTCCGCACGCATCGCCTCGACCGCCGCCTTCATGTCCGGCTGCCGGAAGAGGTAGGACCCGGCGACGAACTGGTTGGCGCCCGCCTTCGCCGCCTGCACGGCCGTCTCGGCGTTCACGCCGCCATCCACCATGATGTCGAGCGCGGGGCGGCGTTTACGCAGCTCGGTGACCTTCGGGAGACATTCCGCGATGAACGCCTGTCCGCCATAGCCAGGGTGGACGGTCATCACCAGCGCCTCGTCGATCTCGTCAAGGTAGGGGAAGAGGTGGTCCACGGGCGTCTCGGGGTTGATGACGATGGCGTTCTTGAGCCCCATCGCGCGAATGCGCTTCAGCTCGGCATGCACGTCGCAGTCCGCCTCCACATGGATCTGGATCGTCTGGGCGCCGGCCTTCGCGAACGGCTCAAGATAGAGGTCGGGGCGCGTCATCATCAAGTGAACGTTCCGGTAGAAACCCGGCGCAACCTTGGCGGCAAGCGCCACCACGTCGGGGCCAAACGAGAGGTTCGGCACGAAATGAGCATCCATGATGTCCAGATGCAGCGCCTCGGCCCCGGACGCTTCGGCGCGCAGGATCTCATCCGCCAGTCGCCCGAAGTCCGCCGCCAGGAGCGAAGGAAGTATTTCCGTTTTCATGGCGTGATATTATATCACATCACAGCCTTCTGGAAAGAAGGTAAATGGCAAACGCTACAAAATGTTCAGGGCGTCGATGTCAAGGGCGACGCGCATCTCTTTCGGCAGGGGGCGTGCCTGCACGATCCAGCGCCAGGCGGCGGCGATCGTCCGCGCAGACGCCGCACGAATCTGCACCTGGAAACGGTACCATCCCTCCGCCTTCTCAAGCGCGGGCGGCAACGCCTCCGAAACGGAAAGCCCCGGATACTTCGCAAGCGACTTCGCGTAGAGGTCGGCCCAGCGCAGCGCAAGCGCCGACTCCTTCGCGCGGAAGAGCGCCGTCGCGAACTTCCGGTAGGGCGGCAGACCCGTCACCTCGCGTTCCTTCAGTTCCTCGGACGCGAACCGTGCGAAATCCGCCTCGGCCGCCGCCTGTATCACGGACGAATCCGGATGGAACGTCTGGATGAACACCTCACCCGGCTTCTCCGCGCGCCCCGCACGCCCCGAGACCTGCGCAATCAGCTGGAACGTCCGCTCCGCCGCCCGGAAGTCCGGCATGTTCAGCGACGCGTCGGCATTGAGCACCCCGACCAGCGTGACGTTCGGGAAATCCAGCCCCTTCGCGATCATCTGCGTGCCGATCAGGATATCCGCCTCGCGCGCCCGGAACTTCGAGAGAATGTCGTCGTGGGAGTTCTTGCGCGACGTGGAGTCCGCATCCATGCGCAGGATACGCGCATGCGGGAAGCACTTGCGCAGAGCCTGTTCGGCCCGTTGCGTGCCCACGCCCGTGTAGGAGAATTCGTGCGCCCCGCAGTCCGGGCATGAGACGGGCGGCGGCGTCCAGCCGCCGCACACATGGCAGCGGAGGCAGTTGTCCGCCGAGTGGTACGTGTAGGCCACGCTGCAGTTGGGGCAGGTGATCACGCAACCGCAGTTCTTGCATTCCAGCACACGCGAATAGCCGCGCCGGTTGAGAAAGAGGATCGTCTGCTCGCCGCGCCGGTTGCGTTCCGCGATGGCGTCCAAAAGGAACTTCGAGAAGATGGGCGCGGAGGCATACGCCTCGCTCTCCTCCTCCAGGTTCACCAAGTGGACGGTCGGCATGGGGTGCCCCGCCACACGCGCGGCCATGGACGCGAGGGCATACTTTCCGCGCTGGGCATTGAACCAGGTTTCAAGCGATGGCGTCGCGGAACCGAGCACGACCTTGCAGTTCTCAAACGCCCCGCGCATGACCGCCACATCACGGGCGTTGTAGCGCGGCGTTTCGTCCTGCTTGTAGCTCGTGTCGTGCTCCTCATCCACCACAATGAGTCCGAGATCCTTGACCGGCGCGAACACCGCGCTGCGCGGCCCTACCACCACGCGCGCCGTACCCGTGCGGATACGGTGCCATTCGTCGTAGCGCTCGCCATCCGAAAGCGCCGAATGGAGAACCGCCACCTTGTCGCCGAAGCGCCCCGCGAAACGCCGCACCGTCTGGGGCGTAAGCGAAATCTCTGGCACGAGCACGATCGCCCCACGTCCATAATCCAGTTCATGCGCAATCGCCTGCAGATAGACCTCCGTCTTGCCGCTGCCCGTCACGCCATGGAGCAGAATCGGTTTCGAGTTTCCAGTTTCCAGTTTAGAGTTTAGAGTTTCGGACTGCGCATGGACGATTCGGTCGAGGGCGGCGCGCTGCATGCCGTTCAGAAGGAGCGGTTTCGACGGCACCACGCTGCGCCCGGCCAGCGGATCTCGGCGCTGCGCGCGGGGCGCGATCGTGACGGCCCCTTTCGCCGCCAATGCACGGAGCGTCGTGGGCGTCGTGGAGAACTCGCGGCAGAGCTGCTGCACCCATCCGCCGCCCACGCGCCGGATGTTCTCCAAAAGCTCCTTCTGGTAGGCAGTCAATTCTGGGGGAGTGACGGGCGTTGTCCCGTCCGCTGCGCAGGGCTCGACGAACAGCAGTTCCTTCGGCTTCGCGTTGGGCCTGAGCACGGCGGCCGGCACCGCCGACTTGAGGCACATCTCGATCGGCGAACACGTGTAGTCGGCAATCCACCGCACAAGCTTCAGCATCGCCGGCGAGAAGAACGGCGCGGGATCGGCGATGCCGAGGATGGGCTTGATTTTATAGTTGATAGTTGATAGTTGATAGTTGATAGTTGTTCTTCCGCCACTCTCCCGTTCCGTCCCTCTATCATCTATCCTCTGTACACTATCATCTATTTGCAGGGCGAAGCCACGCGCCTCGCGGTGGCCGAACGGCACGCGCAAAAGCTGCCCGACCTTCACCTCCTGACACAATTCGACCGGCACTTCGTAAGTGAAGAGCCGGTCGAGCGCAAGGTCTATGGCGACCTTTACAGTCACACGATTAGTCAACGTCGAGGAACTGCGGGGGGTTCTCGGAGTCAATGGTGTACGGCTGCTTGTTGAAGAACACCGAGGACAGAGCGTACTTGGCATCCTGGCTGATCACACCGCCACCCTTGCGAATCAAGACGAACGCCTTGTTTGAGAACGGGGTGTCGTACTTGGCGCCATTCGCCTTGCCGATCTTGACTTCCTCATTGCCGCCATCGTAGGTCTTCTCGTACGTCTTCATGGCGCTCACCGGAATGTTGCGCGAAAAGAGCACCGGAAAGACATCGGGGAGTTCATCGGTGATGTTCGCCGCCACGCACCAGAGGCAGTTCTTGCCGTCAATCTTCGTGGCGCCGTTCGGAATCGGCGGAACGCTCGCGCCGTTGAGCACGGAGAGGTCCACGCCCTGGACATACGGCTTCCAGTTGGCCGAATCCGTTATCTTCGCCATATCGAAAAGATAGGTGAAGTATTCGGCCGCCGAGCTGACCGCGCCGGAGAGCGGGTCCTTCGCGGTGTCCGCGCCTTCCTCCTGCTGCGTCTTCGGCCACACGTTGCCAAGCCCCAACGCCTCACGCTCCGTGTTGGCGGCCGTAATGGCCACGAACAAGTTGCGGCCGCGCATGGCGCAGGCCGAGAGGTTGGCCTTGACCATCGCCGAAGAGATCGCCGGGAAGAGCGCACCCATGAGAATGCCGAGAATGCCGATCACCACGAGCAGCTCGACGAGAGTAAATCCTTTGTTGTTCTTATTCATTTCGTTTTCTCCTATTGAGTTCTGATGGGGTGGATTATCTCATTTTCCGCTTGGAAATGCAACCCCCCATTTTTCATAATTTTTCAACGCGCCGAAAGTACGTCGCGCTGGTACTTGAGGACGTCCGCCATCCAGCATTCGTCCGCAGCCTTCTTCTCGCGGCGGCAGAACTCCGCCCACACCTCGCCCCACGGATAGCTCTTCAGCTCCTCCTGAAGGACGAGCTGCTCCGTGTACTGGCGCGCCTCCTGAAGCGCGGTGAGCGTCGCCTGCGGCTGAAGAAGCCCCAGAAGCAGCGCCTTCTGCATGTTGCGCATGCCCAGGACGAGCGCGGCGATGCGGTTGATCGAGCCGTCGAAGTAGTCGAGGGCGATCACGAAGTTCTTCGGATCGTTGCGCACGATCTCCTCGGCCGCCGCCTTCACGGCGTCGTCAAGCCGGATCACGTGGTCTGAGTCCCAGCGGACGCCGCGGCTCACGTGGAACGCCACCTTGCCGGAGAAGAGCAACAGCGAGCTGATCTTGTCCGCGATGAGCTCCGTCGGATGGAAGTGCCCCATGTCCAGGAGGCAGAGGAGGTTGTTCTTCGCCGCATAGTTCATGTAGAACTCGTGCGAACCCACGGTGTAGGACTCCACGCCGATGCCGTAGAGCTTCGATTCAACGGTCACCGTGACGTACTTCTTGTTGTACTTGTACTTGAAGATCTTGTCGTAGGAGTCCTTCAGGCGCTTGCGCGGCCCCATGCGGTCGGAGGGATCGTCCTTGTAGCCGTCCGGCACCCAGAAGTTGCAGGCGCAGGGCGTGCCCAGCTCCTTGCCGAAGTATTCGGCGATCTTGAGGCAGGCGATGCCGTGGCGCACCCAGAACGCGCGCACCTTCGGATCCTCCGATGCGAGCGTGAGCTGGTCGGCGAGCGGATGCGAGAAGAACGTCGGGTTGAAGTCGAGACCGATCTTCAGCTTCTTCGCGAATTCGACCCAGCGCTTGAAGTGCTTGGGCTCGAGCTTGTCGCGATCCACCTTCTTGCCATCCTCGAAGATGGCGTAGCACGCGTGGAGGTTCAGGCGGTGCTTGCCGGGGATGAGCTTGAACGCGAATTCGAGATCCCGCATCAGCTCCTCGGGCGTACGCGCCTTGCCCGGGTAGTTGCCGGTGGCCTGGATGCCACCCGTGAGGGCGCCGGCGTTCTCGAAACCGGTGACGTCGTCACCCTGCCAGCAGTGCATCGAAACCGGTATCTTCTTCAGCTCCCGGATGGCCTTCTCCGTATCCACGCCGAGCGCGGCATACTTCTTCTTCGCTTCCTGATAACTCATCTTTCGTTTCTCCTTTGGTTTGGCGAGGGTGGCTCCCACTTGCGCCGTTAAATCCGTTGTGCTATAATCCGCGCCGTTTTTCACCTTTCTGTCGGGGCGTAGCGCAGTCTGGTAGCGCGTTTGCTTGGGGTGCAAAAGGTCACGAGTTCAAATCTCGTCGCTCCGACCATCTTTCAACGGACGGCAGCGGAACCGGCGCGGATCCTATCAGAACAGCCAGTTGAACAGCGGGCAGCCGTCGTGCGTCGACTTATAGCCCGTGAACACCTTGCCGCCCGCCAGCACTTCGCGCTTGACAGGGTCGAACGTACCGACCAGACCGGTGCGCATCGCGGCGTTCGCCATGATGAGCGACACCGTGTGCCAGTAGCCCGCCTCGACCGGCGCGTTCGGGTTCTGGCGCGAGCGGACGCACTCCATCCAGTTGCGCATGTGCGCGCGGGTGAGCGAATCGCCGCCCGTGTTCGCCGCCGTCTCAGCCTTCTCGTAGCGTTCGGTGAGCTTCTCCTCGTGCGGCTTGGCCTTTTCGACGCCCTCGTTGGAGACGACGCCCTTGATGAGGTCGATCGTGCCGCCCGGACCATAGTACTTCTCCACGTTGCCACGCGCCGCGTTCGTCTGGCGGCTCTGGAACACGGCCTGGAAGCCCTTGCCCGGGTTGTTGTCCTCGCCGTACTCGAGAATCGTGGTGAACGTATCGAAACTCTGGCGTCCGTCCGCCCAGGCGTACGTGCCGCCGGAGGCGACCGCCTTGCGCGGATAGTTGAGTCCCGTGAACCACGCGACGGTGTCGATCTGGTGGCACATCCACTGGCCCGGGATGCCGGACGAGAACGGCCAGAAGAGACGGAACTCGAGGTACTTGCGCGGATCGAACTGGTATTCATCCGGATCACGGTCCAGAAGCCACATGTTCCAGTCGATGTCATCCTTCTTGAGCGAAGCGACGAGCTGTTCACTGCGGCGCCAACGGCGGGACTGGTTCACGTTCCAGCAGAGGTCGATGAACGAGATGTTGCCGAACTTGCCGCTCTTGATGTAGTCCTTGGCGGCGTGGTAGGCGGCGCCTGAGCGGCGCTGCGAGCCGATCTGGATCACCGCGCCCGGGGCGAAGCCGGCGTTGCGCTTCGCGTCCACGGCATCCTTGAGCATGTTGGCGGAGTACATGTCCTCGGCCATCGGCTTCTCGCAGTAGGCGTCCTTGCCCGCGTTGACGGCGTGCGTCGCGTGCTGCGCATGCTGGAAGTCGGCCGTGGAGATGATCACGGCGTCGATGTCCTTGCCATGCTCATAGAGATCCATGTCGCTCGTGTACGTCTCGATGGCGTGGCCGAGCTTCTTCTCGAGCTCCGGCTTCGCGTTCTCGTAGAGGCGCTTCTTCCAGAGGTCGGCGACGGCGACCATGTCGAAGTTGAGATCCTTTTGCGCCGCCATGAACGTGGGGAGCAGCGAGGAGCGGAAGCGGTCCGAGTAGCCCACGCACGCCACGCGCACGCGGTCGTTCGCGCCAAGCACGTTGAGCGACGGGCCCGCAAGCGCGGCGGCCCCCGCGAGCTTCGCGAAATCGCGGCGCTTGATTGATGTCTTCTTCTCTGCCATTTTACAGTCTCCTTGTTAAGTTAGAACGTTAGATTAGAACCAGTTCGAGAAAAGCCCGTCGTGCGTGGACTTGTAGCCCGTGAACACCTCTCCGCCGACCATCACCTGGCGCTTGGCCTCATCGAACGTGGCGCGGCTGCCCGTGCGCGCGGAGGCGTTCGCCATGATGAGCGCCACGGAGTGCGAGTAGCCGGCCTCGATGGGCGCGTTCGGGTTCTTGCGCGCGCGGACGCACTGCATCCAGTTGCGCATGTGGTTCGAGGTGAGGTTGTCCGCGCCGGTGTTGGCGCTCGTCACCACATCCTCCTTCGGTGCGGGGAGCGCGGTCTCCTCCCAGCCCTTCTTCGTCTCCACGCCTTCGTTCGTGACCATCCGGCGGCCCATGTCGATGCAGCCGTTCGGCCCGAAGTACTTCTCGATGGGCGATTCGCGGTTCGGGTTCGCGCCGCCGCCGCAGTTCGTCTGGTGGCTCTGGAACACGCACTGGAAACCCTTGCCCTTCACGCCGCTCTCGCCGTACTCGAGCACGGTGGTGAACGTATCGTAGCTCTGACGTCCGTCAACCCACTGGTACAGTCCGCCGGAGGACATCGCGCTCTTCGGATAGGGGCAACCCATGAACCACGCGACCGTATCGATCTGGTGGCACATCCACTGGCCGGGCGTACCGCTCGAGAACGGCCAGAAAAGACGGAACTCGAGATACTTGCGCGGATCGAACTTGTACTCGTCCGGATCGCGGTCCAGAAGCCACATCTTCCAGTCGATGTCTTCTTCCTTGAGCGAGGCGATCAGCTTGTCGCTGCGGCGCCAGCGGCGCGGCTGGTTCACGTTCCAGCGGAGATCCACGTAGGAGATGTCGCCGAACTTCCCGGAGTCGAGGAACTCCTTGGCGGCGTGGTAGGCGGCGCCGGAACGGCGCTGCGAGCCGATCTGCAGGACGGAGCCGGGGGCGAAGCCCGCATTGCGCTTCGCGTCAACCGCATCCTTGAGCAGGTTCACGCTGTACATGTCCTCGGCAAGGGGCTTCTCGCAGTAGGCGTCCTTGCCCGCGTTGACCGCGTGCATCGCGTGCTGCGCGTGCTGGAAGTCCGCCGTCGAGATGATCACGGCATCCACGTCCTTGGCCTTCTCGTAAAGCTCAATGTCGCTCCTGTAGGTGGCGACCGCATGTCCGAGCTTCTGCTCAAGCTCCGGCTTCGCGTTCTCGTAGAGGCGTTTTTTCCAGAGGTCGGCGACGGCGACCATGTCGAAGTTGAGA
>CACZCD010000045.1 GCA_902779565.1 uncultured bacterium
CGACGGGTGAAAGCAAAAAGTGACGGTCCCGTTCGCCCCTTCGCCCGAACGTCGGGGGATATGACTGATTTCGGTTTTTCAATAACGGCAAGGAGATTGACGGCATGGACATGAATCGCAGATCGTTTCTGGGAAAGGGGGCGCTGTTCGCGGCCTCGGCGCTGGGAGGCTGCCGTTCGCTCTTCACGGGCAGCGCGGCCGACTACGACGAAAGCCTCACCGTGTTTCTTTCCGACATGCACATCGGGTCGTCGGCGAACGCGCCGAAACACCAGCCATTGAAGTTCGGTGCGCTTCTCGCGGAGATTCTGCGCATGGATCCCCTGCCGCGCCGTGTGGTCGTGTTTGGCGACATTTCCTACAAGGCCGGGCTGAAGGGAGACTACGTGGCGGCCTTCCCGTTCTTCAAGCAGCTGACGGATGCCGGGATCCAGGTCACGCTGGGCATGGGCAACCACGACCGGCGTCCGACGTTCCTCGAAGTCTGGCCGGAGTATGCGGCGTCCTCGCCGGTGCCGGGGCGCATCGTGTCGGTCGTGCCGCTGCAGCATGCCGATCTGGTGCTGCTCGATTCGCTCAAGAGCATCGGCGGCGGACAGTCCGAGGCGGCGCGCGGCTATGGCGAGGGTGAGCTTGGCGCGGAACAGGAGGAATGGCTGGCCGACTGGATGGCGAAGGCGAAGCGCCCGTTCTTTCTGGCCTCGCACCATCCGGAGTTCGAGCCGCCGGGCCACAGCATCACGGTTAAGGGGAAGCGCATCGACAGGTTCATGTACCAGTTCCCGCATGCAGCAGGCTACATCCACGGACACAACCACATGTGGCGGTCGGATTTCGCGTATGCGCGCTGGTGGCCGGATGGGCAGATTCCCGTGCTGGGGCTTCCTTCGGCCGGCTACTGGGGCGATATCGGATACGTGCTGTTCCGCACGTCGCCGAACGGCGCCCGCGCCACGCTGCGCCAGACGGAGCACTTCTTCCCGCGCTGGAAAGGCGACGTGACTGACGCCTCAGCCCAACCGCTCGTGTGGCGGGAGCGCACGCGCGCCAACGACGGCCAGACTTGCCTGTTCACGTTCCCGCGCGCCTGGCCGTGGAACGAGAAATCGCGCGATTTCTCCCTCGAAAGGTATTAGGAAACCGCGGGGACGGACGGGCTGCAGGCTTCTACTGTGCCACTCTCGGACATGCCACGGGCTACACACGGAAGGAAAACAAAAAGGCGCGGCTTGAAACCGCGTCTTTTCTTGATGGTGGTGGGGCAAGGATTCGAACCTTGGAAGGCGAAAGCCAGCAGATTTACAGTCTGCCCTCGTTGACCGCTTGAGTATCCCACCGATCAACCTTGTCTCTCCTCCGGCTCCACTCCCCCTAGTTAAGAATGGTGCTCGGGGCGGGACTCGAACCCGCAAGGATCTCTCCACATGCACCTCAAGCATGCGTGTCTGCCAATTTCACCACCCGAGCAAGGCGGAAAAACGGCGCGTAATATACCATAATGGGGTGTGGCGCGCAAGAGGATTTTTTGATAAAATTCCCCGCTATGTTTGAAGCAAAAAATATTCGCTTCTCGCGAGGAGGCTCTGAAATCCTTTCGGGCGTCACGTTTTCCGTCGATGCCGGAGAGGTCCTGGCCATCACGGGCGCGAATGGCGCCGGCAAGACGACGCTTCTGAAAATCCTTGCCGGCATTTGGCTGCCGACCTCCGGGACGGCGATCTCCGACGGCGTGGACATCCTGGAGGAACCGCTCCGCCATCGCCGCCGTCTCGGCTGGCTCGGCGAGACGGCGCCGGCGGATGACGATCTCACCGTGAAGGGCTATCTCAAGTACCGGGCGCGACTCAAGGGCGAGCAGTCGCGCAAGATCCGCCACCGCGTGCGCGAGGCGATCTCCGTCTGCGCCCTTGAACCGTTCTCGGATATCACGGTCGCCTGCCTTTCGCGCGGACAGCGCAAGCGCGTGGCGCTCGCCGAGGCGGCGCTGCTGCGTCCGCGCCTGCTGCTGCTCGACGATCTCTTCGCGGGGCTTGATGCGGAGTCGCGTGAAAGCGTCGTCACGATGATCGGTTCGTTCCGTTCGTTCGCCACGGTGATCGTCACGGGGCATGAGACGGAATGGTTCAGCCGCCTCGAGGCGCGCGTGCTGACGCTCAAGGAGGGGAGGATCGCGTGAAGACGGCACTTCTCGTGGCGACGCGTGCGCTGGGGCGTCTTGCTGGGCAATCGACCACAGGCTTTGCCATCGGGGCCTTCTTGGCCGCCCTCGGCGCCTTGTTTGCGGCGGGGCTTTTCGCCGCCGAGGGCAAGACCGTCTCCGTGTCATCCGTCTGGGCGATTGCGGCGGCGAACGCGCTGCCGCTCCTGACCTCTCTCTTGACGATGCGCCTCTGGAGCGACGATGGCAATCCCGGTCGCACGGAGATCGATCTCGTCGCGCCTGTTCCGGAGCGCGCCTTCGCATTCGGACGGTTCCTGGCGGCGTATGCCGCAACGGTTCTCACGCTTCTGGTTTCGCTTGCCGCGCCGGTGTTCGTGCTGCCGCACTGCGCCCCTGCGCTCGCGGCGGACGTTTCCGTGTTGCGTCTGCTTCCCTCGTTTGTCGCGCTGTCGCTTTGGGCGATTCCGCTTGTCGCGTTCGGATCCCTCACGGGCGTGTTCTTCCGGCGTGCCGCCCCCGCGGCGGTTACCTCCTTTGCGTTGACCTGCGCCGTGCCGTACGCCGCCTATCAGGCGCTTCTCGCGTGGAGTCCCGCGATGCGGATGATGTTTGCCGAGCCGCCGCTTGAGGCTCTGATCGCCGATGCGGCGGATGGACGCTTCTCCGCCGGTGCGGTGGCTTCGATCTTTGCGTTCGCCTGTTTTGCGGTCTTCACGACATCGAAGATCTTTGCGCTGCGTCGGCTGGCCGGCGGCGGACGGTTCGCCCTGAAGGTTTCTTCGGCGGTGGCCATCGCCTGCGCGCTTCTGGCCACGACGCTCTTTTCGCTGCTCGCGCAACGGCTGGACTTCTCTGTGGAATGGGCGGGCGTCTCACGGGCCTCGTCGTTCTCGGCGCGCACGCGCGAAATCCTCTCCGGCACGTCGCAGGAGGTGCTGGTGACCGCCTGCCTCCGGCGGAGTGCTCCGGAGTTCCTCGCCGTGTCGCGGCTTCTGCGTGCGTTTGAGGCGGAATCCCGGAACCTGGCCAGCGCCGGTGTGCGCTGCGCGTTCGTCGATCCGCGGTGGGATCCGAACGCCGCCGCGCGCGTGGTGCGTCGGGGTGGCGGGGAAGGGATGCTGGTGTTCTCCGCAGGACGCCGCCGCATTGTCGTGCCGGCGAAGGAGGTCGATGAAAGCGTCTGCGCCTCTGCGATCCAGCGGCTTTCCATGCCGGCCAAACACGAGGCGGTGATGTTCACGGCCGGACACGGCGAACCCTCCGTCTCCGACATTGGTCCTCTCGGTCTCAGCGATGCCGCGCAGGTGCTGAAGCAGGAAGGTTACCACATCAGCACGCTGTTCTCGGCCACCTCGCCGATTCCTTCGGACTGCGCCGTGCTGGCGGTGATCGGGCCGCGCACGCCGTTCTCCGAGGTGGAGCGTCGCGATATCGGCAAGTTCCTTTTGCAGGGCGGGCGGCTGCTGGCGACCGTTTCGTCTGTTGCCGGAAGCGGGCTGGAGGGTCTTTTGGAGACCTATGGAATTTCCGTGGATGCCGTGCGTGGAAACCAGCGCACGACGGATGGCGCGGACATCGTCGTCTCCGACTTTGGCGACCATGCGGTTTCGGGTCCATTGAGCGGATCGGTGGTCGTGTTCGCGCCTGATGCCGTCCGCTTCAAGGCGGCATCGTCCGCGCCCGCGCCCGAAGGGGGCTTTTCGTTCACGGCGCTCTGCGGGGCGGAGGCGTCCGCGTACGCGTTGGCCGGCGAACGCGGCACGGCGCTCAAGAGCGATCTGGCGATCCACCCGGCCCGTCTGGTGGTGATTGGGGATTCGGCCTTCCTTGGAAACGCCGCGCTTGCCTCGCGCGCGAACGCCAACCGCGACTTCTTCCTGAACGCCGTCGCCTGGCTTGCGGGGCTTGACGTCTCGGGTTCTCCGGGCATGGGCGGGAACGTGATCTCTGCGCGCATGGATCGTCGCTTGCGCATCCGCTTCGTGCTGCTTTCCGTCGTCGGTGTGCCGGTCGCCCTCGGGCTTTTCGTTCTGATCGTCCGCATCTGGAAGAGGAGGAGGCGGAAATGAAGAACCGTCGTGCCATCGCATTCTTTCTGGCCTGCAGCGCGGTCTTCGCGCTCGCGCTGGCGCTGGCCTGGACCTATCGTCATCCCGTGGCGTCCGTCGCGCGGGCGACCCTCTCGGATCTCAATGTGGAGGAGATCACCTCCGTGGAGATTGGGCGCACGGTTGCGAACGGCAAGAGCGAGCAGATCGCGTTCGTCCGCGCCGAAGGCCGTTGGCGGTTGGAGAAGCCGATTCAGGCCGATGCGGACGAGGGAATGGTGAAGCAGGTCGTCAATGCCGTTGTGTTTGCGGAGGTTGGCGATATCCTGACCCGTCCTGACAGGGAACTGCTCCAGCGGTCGTTGCGCGATTTCGGGCTGGCGGTGCCGTCCCTTTCGGTCACGGTTACCGCGCGCGGCCGCCGTGAGACGTATTCCTTCGGGCGGCCGACGGCGGCGGGGAATGAAGTCTATGTTCAGCAGGACGGCCTGGAGGAGGTCTTCACCGTGCCCGCGGAGACGGCGCGTGTGCTCGAACGGCCGTTGGGCGACTTCCGCCGTCACAACCTCTTTGCCGCCTCGCGCGACGAGATCTTGGGCATCGGGCTCAAGGATGGCGGGGAGCCGTTCTCCAAACTCGTCAAAAACGATGGCGCATGGCGTCTCACCGAACCGGTGGATGCGCCGGCGGATCGCGCCGTCGTGGAGCGTCTTCTTGAGGCGATCTGTTCTGGACGGATCGTGGCCTATGCCGATGACGGTGCCGGCGCGGGGTTGGGCGAGGACGAAGGTGGCTATGTGCTGTCGCTCCGGAATTTGTCCGGCGGTGTGGAGAAGGCCATCATTGGCGCCGCTGCCGGCACGAACGAGGTGTGGGCGAAAACCTCCGAGGGGGCTGTGGTACGGGTGCGCGATTCCCTGCTCGCGGTCTGTCGGGAAAGCCAGCGGACGGTTGAAGATACGCGTGTGTTCCCCGTGGAGGCGGCAGCCGTTACATCCATCACCGTTGACGAAGGGTTCCCCGCCTATGTGTTGTCGCGCAAGACGCCGACCGATCCGTGGCGGCTCGCTTCGCCCGTCGATGCGCCGGCTGACGCCGATCATGCCGAAAAGCTCCTTTCGGGTCTCTTGGCTCTCCGTGGCATCGACATCATGCTGAGCGCCACCAACACGGTCAAGGTCTCGGTCAGCACGGAGGCGACCAATTTCCCGCCATGCGCCGTGCTGGAGAAGTCGCTCATCGGAAAGGGGCGGCTCGCGGATCTCCGCGACCGGACGCTGATCCGCTATCCGGCGGCCAAGGTGAAGAAGGTGCGGGTGCGCACGTCGGCGGGTGTGACATGGGACGCCACGAAGTATGAGGCGTTGGTCAAGTGCCTTGAAGAGGGTCTTGCCGCCGAGAGCGTCGATGTCATCGCTCCCAGCAAGGAGGATTTCAGGCGCTGCGGGTTCGATCGGCCGTCCTTCACCTTTACGTTTGAGCTTGATGACCCTGCCTCATCCCTGCGTACGCTGCTCCTCGGCGCGGCGGCGCCGGGCGGCGGGCGGTACGCCACGATTGGCGGTGTGGACGATGCGTCGTTCGTCCTGTCGGCGGCGACCGTCTCGATTCTGACGAAACCGGTCGAGGAGACTTTGGAGAAAAAATGATGAAAGTGATGATCACAGGAGGAAGCGGATTCCTCGGCATAAACCTGATCCGCAAGCTGCGCGAGAAGGGCGTGGAGGAGATTCGTGTATTGGATATCGCCGACTTCGACTATCCTGAAAAGTCGGAGCCGTGGCTCAAGTTCACGCTGGGGGACGTGCGGGATGCCGCCGTGGTGGACCGGCTCTCCGAAGGGTGTGATATCGTGGTCAACACCGCTGCGGCGCTGCCGCTCTATTCGCCTGAGGATATCCGCACCACGGAGGTTGACGGCATCCGCAATGTGCTCGACGCCGCGAAGCGGCTGGGCGTGAAGCGCGTGGTGCAGATCTCCTCCACGGCGGTGTACGGCGTGCCGAAGAAGCATCCGATCTACGAGACGGACGAGCTGATCGGCGTGGGACCGTACGGGCATGCGAAGATCGAGGCGGAAGAGGTGTGCCGCACGGCGCGCGCGGCGGGGCAGACGGTCTGCGTGATCCGTCCGAAGAGCTTCATCGGTCCCGAGCGGCTGGGCGTGTTCGCGCTCTTCTACGACTGGGCCTACACGGGGCATGGGTTCCCGATGATCGGCAGTGGCAACAACCGCTACCAGCTGATGGACGTGGAGGATCTCTGCGACGCGATCTGGAACGCCATGACCTACCCGGACGAGAAGGTGAACACGGAGTTCAACATCGGCGCGAAGGAATTCACCACGATGAAGGAGGACTATCAGGCCGTTTTGGACAAGGCGGGCTATGGCAAGAAGATCCGCGGTCTGCCCGTCAAGCCGATCGTGTTCATCCTGCGCATCCTCGAGGCACTCAAGCTCTCGCCGCTCTACCCGTGGGTGTACGAGACGGCCTCGACCGACAGCTTCGTCTCCATCGAACGCGCCGAGCAGATGCTCGACTTCAAGCCGCGCTTCTCCAACAAGGATGCGCTCGTGCGCAACTATGAATGGTACTGTGCGCACCTCTCGGAGTTCGCGGGCAAGACGGGCGTTTCCCACCGCGTGCCGTGGAAGCAGGGGCTTCTCGCCTGCGCGAAGTGGTTCTTCTGATGAAAGGCGTGGCGGCGATATGGAACAGAGCAGACGGGATTTTCTGAAGGGCACGGCGTGGATGGGCGCGGCGGCGATAGCGGCCGGCTGCGCCAACGGGTTGAAGATCGGCGGTGCGGGAGGCTCCATGCAGGGGTTTGCCGCCGCACCGCTCAAGAAGGTGCGTGTGGGCGTGGTCGGCATCGGCAGCCGTGGAGAGGGCGCGGTGCACCGCCTCGCGATGATTCCGGGCGTGGAGGTACGGGCGCTCTGCGACATCCGCGAGCCGCGCGTGGCGATCGCCGCGAAATGGCTGCAGGAGAACGGCAAACCCACGCCGCGTCTCTATTCGGGCTCGGCCGACGCGTGGCGGCAGATGTGCGAATGGGACGGCATCGACTGCGTGTATAACGTCACGCCGTGGTCGCTGCACGCGCCGATCGGTCTGTACGCGATGGAATGCGGAAAGCATGCTTTCATCGAGGTGCCGTCCGCCATGACGATCGATGAATGCTGGGCGCTCGTCGAGACCGCCGAGCGGACGCGCCGCCACTGTATGCAGCTTGAGAATGCCTGCTACGGGGAGGCGGAGATGCTGGCGCTCAACCTGTGCCGTCAGGGGGTGTTCGGCGAACTCGTCCACAGCGAATGCGCCTACATCCATGACCTGCGCGTGGGGAACTATCAAGATCAGGGGCCGGACGACGGGAAGGGCTACTGGAAGTATTGGCGCCTGCGCTGGAACCAGCAGCACAAGGGCAACCAGTACACGACACATGGACTTGGCCCCATCAGCCAGTGCCTGAACATCAACAGGGGCGACCGCTTCGACTATCTCGTTTCGCTCGAGTCGCGTCAGGCGAACTTCACCGCGTACGCCAAGGCCGCGTTCCCCGAGACATGGAAGGCCCGCGAGAATGTGGAGATGGGCGATATGAACAGCACGCTCATCCGGACGGTAAACGGCTGCTCGATCCTGCTCCAGCATGACATCTCGACCCCTCGCCCGTACACGCGCATCAACTTGCTGACGGGGACGAAGGGGGTCATCTGGGGAATGCCTTGGCGTCCGTCGCCCATCAGGATCGCGCTCGAGGAGAAGCCGGGCGCCGGCGCGCACAAGTTCCTCGATGAAGACAAGACCGAAGAGATTCGGAAGGCGCAGCGCCATCCCCTGTGGCGGACGGCCGGCGAGGTCGCCAAGAAGGTCGGTGGGCACGGCGGCATGGACTTCCTGATGGATCTCCGCTGGGCCTACTGCCTGCAGAACGGACTCCCGCTCGACATGGACGTCTATGATCTTGCGAGCTGGTGCTGCATTTCCGAACTGACGGAACGCTCCGTGCGGAACCGTTCCGCGACGATGGACGTGCCGGACTTCACGAAGGGCGGATGGCGCACGGCAAAACCGCTCGGCATCGTGGATATCGATCTCGCCAAGATGGATTTCGATGCTTCCCGTGTGAAGCGCGATTCCGCCCAGATCAACATCTGACGGATTTCGCGTGGTCCCTTGCCGTGCTTTGCCGCGGTTTGAGGCCCACCGTGAATTGTGGTAGAATATGGCACCAGTTCAAAGCAAAGACAGCTTACAGACACGCAAACAAGGAAAGGACATTCAAATGGGTATCTTCAAGGCGTATGACATCCGCGGCATCTACGGCACGGATCTGGACGAGGACATCTTCTACAAGATTGCGCGGGCATACGCGCGGTTCCTGGGATCGCCCAAAAGCATCGTGGTCGCGCATGACTGCCGCAAGTCCTCGGATTCCCTCTTTGCGGCGTTCGCGAAGGGACTCAACGACGTGGGCGTGGATGTGATCGACATCGGCCTTGCCTCCACCCCGATGAGCTACTTTGCGAACGGCACCCTCAAGCCGGATGGCTCGGTGATGATCACCGCTTCGCACAACACGAAGGAGTGGAACGGCTGCAAGCTCTGCCGTGCGAACGCCGTGCCGATTTCCGGCGCGACCGGCATCCAGGATATCGAGAAGATGGTGATGACCGGCGATCTCGGCGCGGATGCCACCGTGAAGGGAACGGTGCGGAAGGTGGATGTGCTCGCGGACTACGCGGCGCACGTGCGTTCCTTCGAACACATGGCGAAGCCGCTTCATGTCGCCTGCGACTTCGCGAACGGCATGGGCATCTGCGAGGCGGCCTCCTTCAAGGGTTCCCCGCTCACATACGACGGACTCTACGAGACGTTCGACGGCGACTTCCCGAATCATGACGCGAATCCGCTCCATGTCGAGACGCTGAAGGATCTTCAGGCGCTGATCAAGGCCAATCCCGGCAAGTATGCGTTCGGCGTCGCGTTCGACGGCGATGCGGACCGCGCAGGCTTTGTCGATGAGAAGGGAGAGGTGATCCCGATGGACTTTACCACGGCGCTCATCGCCGAGGATATGATCGCCGCCAATCCTGGCGCGGCCTGCTTCTACGATCTGCGTTCCACGAAGATGTGCGAGGAGGCGATCAAGGCGGCGGGCGGCCGGCCGATGATGAGCCGCGTGGGGCACTCCTTCATCAAGGCCCAGATGCGCGAGAACGACGCCGTCTTTGCGGGTGAGCTTTCGGGACACTACTACTTCAAGGCGAACTTCACGGCGGAGTCGTCCTCGATGGCGACCTTCGCGCTCGCGAACATCGTCTCGAAGAGCGGGAAGCCGCTCTCCGAGCTGATTGCGCCGCTGCGGAAATATTTCCAGTCCGGCGAGATCAACTCCAAGGTGGCTGACGCGGCGGCGGTGCTGGCGAAGATCAAGGCCACCTATCCCGACTTCTTTGAGCTGGATGGCGTCTCCGTCGATCATTGGGAGAGCGAGGGCTGGTGGTTCAACGTGCGCATGTCGAACACCGAGCCGCTTGTGCGTCTCAACCTCGAGGCGAAGACGCGTGAGCTCATGGAGACGCGCCGCGATGCAATGCTCGCGTTGATTCGGGGTTAGTCGTTAGTGGCTGGTTGTTAGTTTAGAGTTTAGAGTTTGGAGTTTAGAGTTAGTAGTTGGTGGCTAGTGGTTAGTAGTTAGTGACGAAGAAACGCTAAACTGGAAACTCGAAACTGGAAACTGGAAACTCGCAAATGCATCCAGATTTGTTTTCGATAGGGTTTCTGCACGTGAAGACGTACGGGTGCTGCATGGCACTCGGATTCTTCGCGGCGTGGCAGGTATTGGCGTATCTGTGCCGGCGCATCGGGCGACCGTTCGAACCGCTTGGGAACCTGGTTGTCTCGTTGATGATCGCAGGGGTGTTGGGTAGCCGCATCGCCTATGTCATTGAACATTGGAAGGCGGAGTTTGCGGATCGGCTTGTGGATATCATCCGTATCGATCAGGGTGGACTGATGTTCTATGGCGGGTTTATCCTGGCGGTGGCGGTGTTCGTCTTCTGGTGCATCTGGAAGAGGGACAATCCGCTTGCGCTCGGCGATCTCCTGTCCGTGGTGATTCCGCTCGGGCACGCCTTCGGGCGCATCGGCTGCTTTTTCTACGGCTGCTGCTACGGCAAGCTTTCGTCCTCATGTGTCGCGGTTGCGTTCCCGCGTGGCTCACCTGCGTGGTACGAACAGCTGAATGCCGGGAAGATCGCCTCGTCGGCGATGCAGAGTCTCCCGGTGCTGCCCACGCAGCTCTTTGAGGCGGCGGCGAACCTGGCGCTTTTCGCGGCGCTGTTCTTCTTCTTCCGCCGGTTCCGTCGCGGCACGATGGCTCTGTACCTGATCGGCTATGCGATCATCCGCTTCGGCATGGAGTACCTGCGCGGCGATCCGCGCGCCGCCGTGGGGCCGTTCTCCATCTCGCAGACCATCTCGCTGGCGCTTCTCTTCGCCGGCCTTACGCTACTTGCCGTGATGTGGCGCGGCAAACGACAGGCGTCGGTTCCATGAGAACCGACAGGCGTCAGTCGGCGATCTCTTCGATCAGAAGGTCGTCGATGTAGGCGGTGCCGACGCAGCCCGTGATGAAGATCTGGATGGCGTGAGGCTTGTATTCGTCGAAGGTTCCGGGCGTGCTCATTTCGAAGCACTGGTGCATCCAGCCGGTGGTGCCGGCGAGCGGAACGGTCTTCGGCACCCAGCGGTAGCGGTCGTCCCACCATTGGATGTAGAGTCCGCCGTTCATCAGGTATTTGTCGAGGTTGGCGCATTTGACGAAGTACGAGATGCGGTACTTCGTGTTCGGCTTGAGCTTCGTGAGAAGCCGCTCCGGCATCTGCGTGGCGTACACGCAGCATGTGCCGCGCTTGCGCGCCGGCTTCTTCGTCACGGTGATCTTGAGCGAGGAGGGCGCGGAGACGAACTCTTCGGTGGCGAGCGCGATGGATCCGTTTTCGGAACCCTCTTCGATCCAACCGTCGAGCGATGTGAAATCGCCGTTCCGGAGAATGGATTTCGTTTGGCGTCCGCGACGGCGGGCAAGCTCATCCTCCACGGAGGTTTCGGCGGCGAATCGCGCGGGGCGCTGGACGAGCGGCGCGTAGATGTGACGGCGCATGAGCGCCACGCGGCGCGCCTCGAGCGACCCGGCGTCGACCTTTCCGGCGGCGGCGGCGAGGAGTCCGTCAAGGCGTTTCATCACGGCGGGGGAATAGATGTCGGCCCAAAGCTCGAACGGACCGGGCTTCACGCATGCCGGACCCATCGGCGTCTCGCGCAGGTTGCCCGTCACGCGCCCCACCCAGCAGTCCTCGAGGATGTCAAAGAAGGTTTTCATCTCGGCGGCTCCCGCCCCGAACATGAGGGCGTAGTGTTCGTCAAGGAGCGCGTCCACATCCACGGCGTTGTTCCAGGCGACCTTCGTGAAGATGTAGTAGTTCAGGTACTGGTAGATCCAGCGTTCGGCTTCGGACTCGGCGAAGGCCCCGAAGATGAGATCCTTCTCGGCCTTGTAGTACGCACCGACGGCGCGGGGGCTGATGCAGGGCGCATCCGCAATCTTGGTGCCGCCGCAGGGGACCTTGTCGATGTAGTTCCACAGCCAGACCTTGTGGCCGAGCTTCTGGTTCCATTCGCGGATGCCTTTCTCGTGGGCGGCGAACACCGAAGGCGCGCGCCAGCACCAGGGACCCTGCCGCGCCACCATCACGTCGATGTTGTCGGGGAGGTCGAACTTCGGCGTGCTGGCGTAAGGGAAGTAGGCCATCATCGTGAGGTGTCCCTTCAGACCATCGTCCTTGAGCCGCTGCGCCGTATCGGCGATCTTGCGCCAGATGAGATCGGCGGCGTAGTTCTCTTCGCTGTCCTTGTAGGCGGCGGTGCATTTTTCGCACATGCAGCGGCGGGCGCCATCATGCGGCATCACGTCCAGATACTTCCGCGCGCTGGCGTTGCGCCCCCAGGCGTATCCGTTTCCGTCGAGCGCCGGAATCTTCCGCACCGAGGCCGGCTCGCCGGAGAAGTAGCTCTTGGCGTCCTTGTAGATCTCCTCCCAGATGGAGCTCTGGCAGAGCTGGTTGATGCTGCAGGTGGGGCGCTCGTTGCCGGCGTCGGCGGGCGGGCAGCGCTTGCCGTCCGGATCGAGCTGGCGGTATTCCGGGTGGTCGGGGAAGCGCTGGGGGATGAAGAGCTTGTTCTGCCCGTGGCAGCAGGGGATGTACTCCGTCTCGCCGCGCAGACGGTAGAAGTTGAGGCGCTTAAACTCGCGTTCGGTGAGGCCGCCGAGCATTTCCGGCGGCACTTCGCCGTCCTGGTAGCCGTAGCGCCGCACGGTGAAGTCGGGTTCCTCGGAGATGTCGGTCTCGGGAATTTCTAATGACGCCTTCCGCGGGAGGATGGTGCCGAGCTCGCCCGGGAAGTAGAATCGGCAACCCGCGAACCGCTCGAGGAACGCATACACGCCGAAGAGCGTGCCGCGCTCGAACTGCGGCTGCCACATGCATTCTTCACCGAGGAAGTTGACGTTCTCCGGATCGCTCAGGGTCGAGTCGCAGCCTGCGATATAGATGCGTCCATCCTTTACACGGATGCGGAACCCGTCGCGGCGCAGCGTCTCCGGGTGGAGTCCGGCGGCGACGCTCCAGCCGTTGGTGCCGAGCACGATCGAGACATGGCCTGCGGCCGGTTCGCGCACAATCGGCACTTCGCCGCCGAGGACCTTGCCGAGCAGTCCCTGCATTTCGTTGGCGGCGATCAGCGTCGCCTTGGGCGCCGCCTTGTCCACGACGATCTCCGTCGTCCCCGGCGTGAGTGTGAGCGCGGCGGCCAGCAGTGTGGATATCATGTGCATGTTACTTTACCTCCTCTACTTGAAGTCCATCAAACCAGGCGGTGCCGATGGAATGCAGCACGCGCGGCATCACGAAAGGTCTTTCCTTCATCTTCTCCTTCGGCGGCGTCGTTACGAGGAACGACCGGTGGATCCAGTCGAACGTGCCGTCCTCGTAGTGCGGGTAGGGGTAGCGTTCGCTCTTTTCGCCGTCATGGAACTCCACCATCGCGCCGCCGGAGGATCCTTTCCAGTCCGGTCGCTTGAACATACCGTCGAGCTTCAGGAAGTAGGAGACGCGGTAGGTGGTCTCGGGCTTGAGGTCGAGGAACCACTTCGCCAGGCAGTAGTCCACCGGCATCTTCATCATGCCCGATGCGGAGCCGGTGGGCGATGGAAGCATCTCCGTCTTGTGCAGGCCGGGCTTGCCGAGCTTCAGCACGTTGGCATCGCCACGCGTCTTGCGGCGCGCGAGCTCGCGATCCACGAGCGTATTGTCGAGGTATTTATCGCTCTCCGCCTTCAGTGGGGCGAACAGCTGCGCCTTGATGAACGCAAGGCGTTTCGCCTCGCTACTCCCCGGCGCAAGTTTCGCGGCGGCGGAAGCGAACAGGCTCTCGCACTCCGCAAGCATCTTTGGCGAATAGATGCTGCGCCATACGGTGAGCGGCGGCGGCACGCGTGCGACGGGGCCGAGCGGCGTATCGTCCACATGCCCCTGTATGCCCTCGAGCCACGTCTTCTCCAGCAGCTCGTAGAAGCGCTTCATCTCGCCCGCACCCGCGCCGAACATGAGAGCGTAGTGCTCGTCGAGGATCGCATCGATGTCCGCCTTTTCGTCCCAGGCGATGCGCGAATAGATGTAGTAGTTGAGGTAGTTGTAGATCCACCGGTCGCTCTCCGTCTCGGCGAACGTGCCGAAGATCCACGGCTGGAGGCCCTTGTAGTATTCGCCCCAAGCATGCGGCGTCATCTGCGGAACGCCGGGAAGGGCGGACTTTTGGTACTTGTGCGGATAGGTCCACACCCACACCTTACGGCCGATCTTGCGCGCCCATGCCTTCACCTCGTCGTTCGCGCGCTTGAACTCCTCAGGATTCACCTTCTGCCACGGGCCGTTCTCGGCGACCATCACGAGGATGTTCGTGGGGAGGTCGAAATCCGGCACGCGCCGGTACGGGGAGTATGCCATCATCGTCAGCATTCCCTCCACGCCGTCATTCAAGAGGCCCCGCGCCAGCTCTGCGGTCTTGCCCCAGACAAGCTCCGTCGCCCAGTTGCGGTCTTGCGGGTGCACATAGGCCGCCGTGCACGAAGGGCAGAGGCATTTGGCGAAGCCATCCTGCGGCATTACGTCCACATACTTCGCCCCGTCGGCGAAACGCTTCCGCACGTCCTTGGCCAGCACATCGCGCACTTTCGACGAATGGCAGAGCTGTCCAAAGTGGTAGGCCATCTTGCGCTTCGGATCCGTATCGCGCCGGAGCTTGCCCGTCGAACGGTCTTTCATCAGCGCGAAATACTCAGGATTGCTCTCGAGGAAACGATCGACGTATTTGAACGAGTTGATGCCGTGGCAGCAGGGGGTTCCTTTCGTTTCCATCCGGAGGCGCATCCAGTTGAGGGCCTTTTCGGGGAAACGCCCCCAACGGTTCGTTGGCGAGAGGAATCCCTCGCCGTCGCCGCTCAAGTACACGTAGCGCACCGTGAAGACGGGCTTCTTCCCCCAGTCGCCGGCCGGAACCGACACCGTCCGCGCCGGCGGCACGATCTCGCCAAACGCGCCGGGGAAGTAGAACCGGCAACCGAAGAAGCGTTCGAGGAATTCATACACGCCGAAAAGGGTTGAGGCCTCGGTGCGGGGATAGCCGCCCACCGTGACAGCTTGCCGGATGTTGGATTTCGGATCGTCCTTTCCCGTGATGTAGATGCGCTGCGTGGCTGGATCGGCTCGTATCGCGAACTCGTCGCGCACGAAGCCCTCCACGCAGATGCCGGCGGCCTGGCTCCAGGCGTTGTTGCCGAGCGTGATTGCGGCCTTGCCGGGCGTGAATGCGTTGGCCAGCGGAATCGTCGTGCCGAACGCTCGTGAAAGGAAGTTCGTGAGCTCATCGGCGGCGAAGCGCACGCAGCGCGGTGCGTCTTTCGCGATCACGACCTCGGTCTTGTCGGCGTTCAGCGTCACGGAAGGGGACGTGCCGCCGGCAAAGACGGTTCCGCCCGCCGCCGCAAGGAGGGTGAGTGTGGCCGCCGTGCCCCAGGCGTGGAACCGGGTTTTCTTGGAAGGAGTCGTTTGCTTGATCATCTTGATTTCTCCGTCAGCGCCGCCCGATAGGGCGCCGCAAATGCAAAGTAGTATACCATAAAAGTTGAGGGGCCACTGAATTCCGTATGCGGTGGTTTGTGGTAAAATAGGGGGTCAAAAAAAGGAACGACCATGAAGATAACGCTACTCATCGCTTGTGCGGCGGCTTTTGCCGCCTACGGAAAGACTATTCAGATGCCGCGCAGCTGCACCACGCCGGACGGCATGTGCATCGACGCAAAGGGCCGGCTCGTGATTGCCGCCCCGAACAACGACCATACGCAGCCGGGCGCGGTGTTCCGCCTCCGCTCGCCGGACGAGGAGCCGCTCAAGTGGTTTGACGTGCCGCCGTGCCCCGAGAGCGGCTACGCGTCGCCGATGGGCATCTGCTTCGGCCCGAAGGGCGAGCTGTACGTTTGCGACAACCAGAAGAATTCGCAGGGGCGGCTTCTGCGTCTCACTTTCAAAGATGACAGGATCGCGAGCTGCGAGGCGATTGCGGTTGGGCTGGACAACGCGAACGGCGTGAAGTACATGAACGGGCGGCTTTACATGACGCAGGCGTTCCTTTATGGCGTGAAGCGCGGTGACAGGGCGTCTTCGAGCGGTCTCTATATGTTCTCGGAGAACGACCGCAACGTGCGCGTGGGCAACACGCCCGCCGATCCGCAGTGCGTGTTCTCGGATGTCACGCGCAACCCGGAGATCCGTGGCGGCCTCAACGGCGTGGCGGTCGATGCCGCGAAGGGCATCATCTATACCGGCAACTATGGCGATGGTCGGGTCTGGAAGCTCACAACGGGTGCGGACGGCCGTGTCGTCAAGAGCGAGGAGATCGTCCATGCCGGCGGCGAGTCGGTTACGCCGGATGGTCTTTGCCTGGATGTGTTCGGCAACCTCTACATCGCCGACATGCGTGGAGACGCCGCCGAGCGCATTACCTCATACGGGAAGTTTGAGGTCGTCCGTAAGGGAGGCTTTGAGCGTCCGAGCGAACCCTGCTTCTGGAAGGGGTTCTTGTGCGTGGCGAACTATGGCGGCACCACGCTTGAACTCATCCCCATCGCCTACTGACAGTCATCCGTTCAGGATCTTGGAAATCTCGGCGCGGTGTGGAACTTGCGGAATGTGAGGGGCCGTTTTGGGTGAGAGCGGAAAACGTGCGGAGCTGGGTTCGCGGCTCGGGTTCCTGATGCTGGCGGCGGGATGCGCCGTCGGTCTCGGGAACGTGTGGCGTTTCCCCTTCATCGTGGGGCAGAACGGCGGCGCGGCGTTCGTGCTGGTGTACCTCCTCTTCCTCGCCCTGCTCGGCTTTCCGCTGCTCACGGCCGAACTGGCGATGGGGCGCGCGGCGCGGCGCGGTATCTCCGGCGCGATGCGTGAGTTGGCGGTGGCCCGCCACCGCCGCTTCTGGTCTATCGCCGGCAGCGTGATCTTTGCGGGCAATTTCCTGCTGATGATCTATTACACGGATGTTGCGGGGTGGCTTCTCAAGTTTTCCGGCGACTATCTGCGCGGAACCCTGCAGCCGGATTTCGCTGCGCTGCTGAAAGACCACACGACCTGTACCTGCTTCCTGCTGCTGGCGGTCGCCGTCGCGACGGTGGTCTGTTCGCTTGGCGTACAGCGCGGCGTGGAACGGTTCACGAAATGGATGATGCTGGCGCTCCTGGTTCTGCTCGGCGTGCTGGCCGTGAAGGCGCTTTCGCTGCCCGGCGCGGAGAAGGGGTTGAAGTTCTACCTCGCGCCGGACTGGTCTCGGTTCGCCGCGCATCCGTGGAAATCCGTCTTCGACGCGATGGGGCAGGCGTTCTTCACGCTCTCGACCGGCGTCGGCTGCATGACGATCTTCGGCAGCTACGTGGGGCGCGAGCATTCCCTCGCGATGGAATCCGTTTGGATCATCGCGATCGATACCTTCGTCGCGTTCCTTGCCGGACTCGTCATCTTCCCGTCTTGCGCCAGTTTCGGCGTGGATGTCACCTCGGGACCGGGACTGATCTTCATCGCCTTGCCGAAAGTGTTCGCGAGCATAACCGGTGGCCGCATCTGGGGCTTTGTGTTCTTCCTCTTCCTGTCGCTTGCCGCACTCACCACGATCATCGCCGTGTTTGAGTGCATCATCGGCGGACTGGTGGACGAGCTGGGCAAGTCGCGCCTCCGCACGACGCTCGCGGTCGGGCTTGTCGTCGCGGTCCTTTCAATGCCGACCGTGCTGTTCGAGCCGGTGCTGGGTTGGGAGGACTTCGTGTTCGGTCAGCTCTGGCTGCCGCTCGGTGCATTGGCGATCTGTATTTTCGTGACGCGGCGCGTCGGTTGGGGCTACGAGGCGTTTTCCGAAGAGGCGTCCGCCGGCGCGGGGATGCGGTTCCCGCGCGTCTTTGGTCTGTTGATGCGCTGGTTCGTCCCGCTCTTGATCCTGGGCATCTTGACGGCTGGCCTTTTGCAACGAATCGTTTGATTGAAAAGACAGGCCTCAATGATGTCGGCTATTCACCATTCTTTCAAATAGCCGACATTTTATACTGCCCATCACAATGTCGGCTATTTCTTGTTTCTGAAAATAGCCGACATTTTTGCGTTGTGCTGCCGGATGGAATATGATATAGTACGCGCATGAAATTTATCGGAAGAAAAGATTATCTCGAGAAGCTCGCCGCCCTTTGGATGAAGAATCGGGCTTCGCTGGCCGTCGTGTCCGGACGACGTCGGATCGGGAAATCGACCCTGGTTGAGGAATTCGCCCGCCGTTCGGGTTGCGATTTCATCGAGATTGTCGGCTTGCCTCCCGAGAAGACAATGACGAACCAGCGGCAGATAGACAACTTCTGCGAACGTCTTGCCAAGGCCGCGCGGAAGCCGGAAGTCAAGGCTGATTGCTGGTCCAAGGCGTTCGACGCGCTTGACGAAGCGATTCACTCTCGCCGGAAAACGATTGTGTTCCTTGATGAGATCTCTTGGATGGGACGGTATGATGGCGCCTTTGCGGGGTTTCTCAAGACGGCTTGGGATACGCAGCTGTCACTTCGGGACAATCTGATACTCGTCGTTGCGGGCAGCGTCTCGGCCTGGATACATGCAAACATACAGCGGTCGAAGGCGTATGTCGGAAGAATCTCGCTTGACATAACGCTCCCGGAGCTTTCCGTGTCCGAATGTCGCGCGTTCTGGGGCCGAAAGGCGGAGCGAACCGCTACGCGGGAGATGTTAGATGTTCTGTCCGTGACGGGAGGCGTTCCGAAGTATCTTTCCGAGATCAATACGTCGCTGTCTGCCGACGAGAACATACGGCGGCTTTGCTTTGATCCGGATGGATATCTGTTCAAGGATTTCAACCGCATATTCGACGACGTATTCGACGAGAGTGTTGCCGCCAAGAAGCGGATTGTCACCGCGCTTGCCGATGGCCCAGCGAGCGTTGCGGAGCTGGCGGAGCGGCTTGGCGTGACGTCCAGCGGACATATCTCGTCGGATGTCGCTGACCTCATCGAGGCGGGGTTTGTCGCGGGTGGACGCGGAAAGAATCCCGATACCGGGCGCGATGTCAGAGAGGTGCGGTACAGGTTGAAGGACAATTATACGCGCTTCTACCTCAAATACATCCTTCCCAGGTCCGAGGCAATCAAGGGAGGGCTGTTCCGCTACGTGTCGTTGGAACGGCTGCCAAACTGGGATTCCATAATGGGGCTTCAGTTCGAGAACCTTGTCCTGAACAATTTTCAGGCACTGGCCCGGCGCATCGGGCTCGTCGGCAAGTGCGTGGAATCCGTAGCTCCATACTTCAGGCGCGGGCGCGCATCTGGTGATGGGGTGCAGATCGACATGCTTGTCCAGCTCCCGAAAAGCGTCTATCTGATCGAAGTGAAGAGGATGAACAGGATTCCCGTTTCCGTGGAGCAGGAGGTGCAGCGGAAAATTGACCGACTGCCGCTGAAGAAAGGGATGTCGGTCAAGACGGTGCTGGTCTATGATGGGGAGCTGGCGCCAGAACTTGAAGAGGATGGATTCTTTGACCATCTTGTCGATATGGACGAACTGATGCGGGAGGGAGTTGAATAAGATATGGATCTCAAGAGACTTCATAGGCTTTACGATGAGTATGTGGACGGCTTCAAGGTCGATGGCAAACTGTCGCCGATGATGGAGCTCAAGCGCATCCACACCGCGTTTGTCGTGCGCAATGCAAAGGAGATCGCGGCGGGCGAGGGGTTCGACCTCGAGACGGCGGAGGTGTGCGAGGCGGCGGCGCTGCTGCACGATACGGGACGCTACGAGCAGCTGAAGCGGTACAACACCTTCCGCGACAGCGATAGCGTGGATCATGCCGTCTTTTCGCACGACATCGTGAAGGCGCGCTCATGGCTCGCGGGGGAACCGCATGTCGATGCGATTCTGAAGGCGGTGCTGTACCACAACCGGCGTGACCTTCCGGAAGGGTTGGATCCGCTGACTCTCACCGCCGCACACTGCACGCGCGATGCGGACAAGCTCGATATCTACCGCGTGCTCTCGCCCTATCTGACACCGGATGGTGTCGATAAGGCGCCGAAATTCATCAAGGCTGATGCGAGCCAATTGGTGAGTCCGGATTTTGTCCGCGATTTTGCTGAGGGCAAGCAGGCGGACTATCATCGCTTGCGCACGCATGGGGACCGAAAGCTCGTACGGCTCATGTGGGTGTATGATATCAATTACAGCTGGACGCTTCGCAAAATGGTAGAGCGGGGATACGTTGATTTGATTATCAAGTATCTGCCGGAACAGGAAGGCCTCGCGGTAGGCATCCAGCGTTTGCAGGAATATATTAAGAAAAAATGCGCGGCCAAAGACCGTGTGGATTTATAAAGGAGAGAATCAAATGGCAGAGAATACGACGATCGCTTCCAATTTCATTCAGAATGCGATTGAGGAAGACCAGAAGAATGGAAAGTATACGGAAGGTATTCACACGCGTTTCCCACCTGAGCCGAATGGTTATCTCCATATCGGTCATGCAAAGTCGATTTGCTTGAACTTTGGGCTGGCAGAGTACAATCGTGGACTTTGCTATCTTCGCTTTGATGATACGAATCCGACTAAGGAAGACACGGAATCCGTGGATTCCATTCAGGAGGATATCCATTGGCTCGGTTTTTCTTGGCAGAATCGCATGTTC
>CACZCD010000046.1:0-20195 GCA_902779565.1 uncultured bacterium
GCTGAATCTTTCAGCCGCGCAGATGTGGTTTTGCGAGTTCCGTCAGGCCATGTGGCTTGGCTCGTGAATGGCGCGGAAGAGGGGTTTTGCAATTACCTCCAATCTTTCATATCTCTGCTTTACGCATACGAACAGCGTGTTGGAAATCACGGTGCCCGAAGGTGGCGACGTGCTTTTCGACTGCTCGTTCAGGGGCCTTTGGGAGTATCCGAAAGGCAATGGACAATTCTACAGCGGCCTTATCGTGAAGAAAGGCAAGGGGCGGATCACTGCGGGCGACGGTTCTAAATACCCAGCCGGCAGAATCAACTTCCGGCATCGGATGCCTGTCAGAATCGACGAGGGCACATGGCAGTGCGCACAGAACATTCCGGCTGCGACGACATACGAGGAAATGAGCAGGGTGCATGTCGCGGAGGGGGCGTTCTTTTGCCTGTCTTCCTCCGCTAATTCGGAATTCTACAATCAAATAACTTGCCTTACCGGAAAGGGGACTGTCACGGCACCCGACAGCACAAAGCATCAGCTCCGCATTGTAGATCAGCAGTATGGCGGCCCGAGCCGCTTCGAGGGCGTGTTCGACGAGGGCGTGTACTACTTTTCCTCGGCGCGTGTGTTTCTTGAAGGTACGAATTCCTTGATGGCTCATACGCCGACTGCGTTTGGCGCCTACGGCTCCTACGCGACCAACACGGGATATACGGCTGTAATGAAGTTCGGCATGGCAGGCGAGCCGTCCTCCATCGGCACGAACGGCGTCGTCGAGGTGAATGTGCGCGGCGGCGGCTGGGGGTATCTTGGCAACGGCGAGATGACCGACAAGGAGTTCCGCTGGTATCCGCAGCAGGCCAATGGCGATTCATACGTGTCGATGCTTCTCGACGGCGGTGCGCATGGCGGGTTGCACTTTACCGGTCGATGGAGTCCCGTGAAATTTCAGTATGGAATCGGCAGCATGGTGCTGACAGGTTCGAACACCGTTTCTGCCTGCGTGGTGGACTGCCCCATAGAGTCGTCATGGCATAATATTTGCTCCAATCCTGTGTCGGTCGTCAAGACGGGAACCGGCAAGTGGCGCTTCAAGCACAATAAGGCAAGAAATCTTTTGGGCGTATTCGACATTCAGCAGGGAACTCTTCAGGCAGATTCTATTGAAGAGATGGGTGTGCAGTCTGCGTTGGGCTTCGCTACAAACCTGTATGTCGAAGGCTATGCAAACAACAACAATGAAGTCCCGCCGTCGGACAAGCGCGTGACCGACTATGCGATGGTGCTTGGTGCCGAGGCCTCCGACTCCATCGCAGGAATGGCGACCGAGGGAACGCTTGAATACACCGGCTCCAACTCCGCATATTGCTTCACGCGTCCGTATGTGCTTGACGGCGATGCACGGTTCAAGAACTCCACGTCCCATCGCTTCTGGACGGGGAAGGTGCGTTCGCGCAGCGCGGGCGCGAAGACGCTCACGCTCGATGGCGACGGTGCGAACACGAACCTCCTTGCCGACCTTACGGATGTTGGCGGCGGTGCAATTTCGCTTGCGAAGGATGGATCTGGCACATGGATTGTCTCGGGCACGAACGACATACGCGGCGATATCGCGGTAAGGGCGGGGACACTCATTCTCCAGAACATCAATGGCCAGCCGTACACATGGCACAAATGGCAGATTCGCAGCAACTATGCCACCAGCACGACTCCAGATGGCGAAACATCCCTAATTCGTCCTGTCGAGTTTGGATTGTTTAATGCGTCCGGTGCGCGAGTCAATTCTGGTCTGACGTATTGCGCCGAATATCAGGATCTTGGACCAGGACAGGCGGCGTATGCCACGCATTTCAAACGCTATGGGTATGTTGTCCTTGCTGGCTCCGGAAGCACATACTCTTGGCTCGAACGGCTTTTTGACGGTAAGTCGAGCAACGCGGGACTTCGGATTGAGTACAGGACTGTTTCGAATAATGTGAAAACCGGAATAGTTCCGCAGGAAGACAAGCCGGAAACGTGGCACTACATAGAGATGCGCCTTGCCGAAGGAGCGGACGAAGTTTCGTCTTGGGATTATTCGGATTACTATGGAACGACGGGGGCCGAGGGTTCAACAAGGCAGTACAACATAAAAACGAGTGCGTTGTACGGGAGCGCGAATGGCGCGAATTGGGAACTGCTTGACTTGGCGTCGAATGTCCCGATGAGAAATGCTACTGGGCGCTGGGCTTTTGACGGACGGGCTGTGCCCAATGGACACACCAACTGCAACACGATAGCCTCGCGCGTGGCGCAGAACGCCTATCCGTTCCTCGGTAACATGGCCGGTGCGGTTTCGGTCGCCCCCAACGCAACGCTTGTATGCGAGGGCGCGCAAATCACGTTTGCGAAGATCAAGCTTGATGCTGTAGGCGCCGGCATGATTCGCGGCGCGGCTTTCGCCGCAGACGGCGAAATCTCAGTTGAGAACGTGACGACGAAGGACGAAATCGTGTTTGCCGGTCTCTTTGACGGATGCGATGCTACGGCAAACATTGGGACATGGGACATACGCGAGAATGGAGAAATCACCGTCCACCGCAGGGCTTTTGTGCGTGGGGGCGATCTACGGCTTGTCTGCAAAGGTTTCTGCGTGAGCTTCCGGTAAGGGATCGGGGAATCCAGCAATGAAGACTTTTGTTCCTTTGGCGGCGGCGTGTGCCGTGACCGCATCAGCTTTTGCCGCCGCACCTCTTGATGAGGGGGTGTGGCAGCCTGTGGTGCCCGAGTTCAGGACGCCTTCGCCGCGTACGGTCAAGGGCGTGTATTTCAAGGGGAAGCTCATAAAGTCGCCCAAGAGCGATTGCGCCGATGGCGTACATGATTACATCTTCCGACGTACCGTTTTTCTAAAGGCGAAGCCTGTCGAGGCGTGGGTGCAGCTCATTGGCATTGGTAGCGTCAAGTTCAGGTTGAACGGCGAAGTCGTTGCTGGAAACGGCGATTGGATGCATCCTACGGTGGCGGATGTCGGCGGACGACTGGCTGAGGGCCGCAACGAAATCGACTTCGTCTATCCTTGGCGGGACGCAAAGAAGGGCGTCCTCGCGGAACTGTTCGTCCGCTACCCTGATGGAAGCCACGAGCGCATCGACACGGATTCGTCGTTCCAGGTTTCCGGCGACGGCGGAAAGACGTGGGACGATGTCGTGGAGCAGCCTGCGCCGCCCGCAAATCCATTTCCATACGTCCGCAGGCTGGCTTACATCGACTTCGCCAATCTCAAGGAGTTCGCATCCGGCTCGGTTGAGCCGGGCGAGGCAGTGGCCGGAAGCCGAGTGCGGGTGCGTTTTCGGTTCAAGGGGCCACTCCCTCTCGCGCCGTTGGATATCGGCATCTCCTTGAGACGGAACGGCGGCGAGTTCTGGCATGAGGACGTCACGCTTGGTGGCGAATGCATCAAGTCCGGGTCGGACGGCGGGTGGACGCTCGATTTTCCGTTCTCGTTGCCGCTCTATCTTTCGGACGGAAAGTACGACCTTGTCGTGGAATCGGGGCTCTCGTGCGTTTCGGGGGCGGTCGCCAAGGCAGTCGTCGCCTGCCATAGAGCGGATCCGTTCAAGGGGTTCGAGAAGCGCGTACACGCGGATGTGCGCATGGTCGCGGGCGCACCACAGTTCCATTTGGGCGGTGAGCCGTTCTTTGCGCTTTGGGGAGGCGTGAGCCAGCTTGCACGGCCGGATGGTGTGCCGCGCCATTCTTCATCGCCGCTCTCGGTAGTGACGGTTTATAGCAAAAGTTATGATTCGCTCGGCGTGTGGTGGCCTTCGGAGAATGGGTTCGATCCGTCGGTGTTTGACCGTCAGGCCGAGATGTACCGAAGAGCGAACGGCGACGGAGCTTATTTCATGTGGGATCTTGCGCTCTATCCGCCGCGCGACTGGATCATGAAGCATCCCGGCGAAATGTGCACCGATGACAAGGGAGAGCGCGTAAGTGCCGGCAGGTCTGCCTTTTCTTTCGCTTCGAAGCCCGCGATCGACGCGATGGAACGCGCCATGGTAAAGGCGATACGTTATCTCGAATCCTCGCCATACGCGAACCGCATCATAGGCTACAGGATCAGTTCGGGGAATACGACGGAATGGCTTGGATGGAACCCTCCGCGTGGACGTGAACTCGATTTCTCGCCTGCGGCAGAGAGGGCGTTCGCAGAATATGTCAGGTCAAACCACCCGGAATGGAGTGACCTCGGCATACCGTCGCCGGAGGAAAGGTCGTCATCCGATCCCGTCTCTCGTGCGAAGACCGCCGCCTACTACGATTTCTACTCGTGTGCCGTGGCTGACGACATAATCCGTCTCGCGCGCAAGGCCCGCGAAGTTGCGGGGCCCGGGAAACTGATAGGCACATACTACGGGTATGCGATGACCATGCATGCGACCGGCTGCAGCCAGATGCGTGCGCATTACGCGCTCAAGCATCTCCTGAACGCGAAGGCTGTCGATTTCCTCATGTCGCCGCAACCATACCAGGTGAGGAGGCTCGGCGATACATGCGGCGAAATGAAGCCTTTCTCGACGATTGCGGCGAACGGCGTGGTGCCTGTCATTGAGGATGATACGCGCACCAGCAACGGACCCTACAACGGTAACAACTGGCAGACGCACACTCTCGCGCAGACGATCGGGGTCGTTCGCCGCAATGCCGCAGTTGCGCTCTGCCGCCACGAACCTGTTTTCTTCTTTGCGCTCTGCGAGGGAACGGAGTTCGATTTCCCGGAGTTTGCGGACGACATGGCTAAGATTCGCAAGATCGGCGAGCGGTGCCTTGCGAACCGGACGCCGCGTAACGCCGAGGTCGCATACGTTGTAAGCGAGGCGGCTGTAAAGGCTACGCCGATCGTGAATGGGAAATCCCGCGCCGCAGGATTCTCGCGGCAGCGGTACAACTCCGATGGCTCCGTCAATGTCGAGGACCTTATGTGCAAGCCTGGCTTTCAGGACGTGTACCAATACAACTACACGACTCTCGCCCGTGCCGGTGCGCCGGTGGACTACGTGCTGGCCGAAGACCTTGCAGAGCATCCCGGAAAGTATAAACTTTACATCGAGCCGGACATCCTTGCGGGTAAGATGCGTTTTAGAACGGCGGATGGTGTCACGGAGGGCGATACGCTCTTGAAGGTGAAGGATCTTCGCGATCGCTATACGCGCGCAGGAGTGCATATATACTCCGCCACCGATGACCCAATGGAGGCGGATGGTTCTCTCTTTATGCTTCATGCGCGGTTCGCCGGCAAGAAGACCGTCACGCTCCCCGGAAAGACTACGGTGCTTGACGTGTTCAACCGCCGCATCGTGGCGAAGGATGTTGATGCGTTTTCGTTCGATGCGGCGCTCCATTCGTCATGGCTATTCTATTTCGGCGACGATGCGGAAGAACTTGCCACAGAGCTGAATCGTTGAGCCATACACGGAAAGGAATGACATGAATAAAGTCAGGATGTTTTTTGCCGTAGCAGTTACGGTTGTTGTGGTGTTGCCGTGCAAGTCGTTCGAATTCGAGCCGGGTGCCGTTGTGGTTCCGCCGGGACAGGCCTCGAAATCCCAGTGGCTATGGGATTCGAAGTCCGAGGCCACAAACGGGTGCGTCGCGTATTTCCGCAAGACGTTCCGCGTGGAAAGCAAGCCAAGGAAGGCTGTAATCGACGTGTTCTTCGACGATGGCGGCGACATGTATGTTAACGGCGTGAAGAGGTCGGTCGGCGACATTGCGGACGCATTGAAGGGCGGGGAGAACACGCTTGCTTTCCGTTTGGTGAATGGAGGCGGTTCGTCTGCAATATCGTTCCTCCTTTCTGGCGAAGACGCCGAGGGGAAGCCTTTCTATGTGCATAGCGACGCGGATGTGAGGGTTTCTCGTGAGGCGGCGGCGGGTTGGGAGATGCCGGGGTTTGACGATTCCGGATGGAATACCGTGAAGATTCTCGGGGATGTGCTGGCCAATCCGTGGGCAAGGTACTTCGACATCCGTAGCCGCATGACAACGCCCGATGAACGCGGTCGCCTTATGACCGCCGAGGCAGAGGCGAGGGCTCTACCGTCTGGAATTGAGAATGAGCCGGCCATGGATGCGAAAATCGTGTACGACGGTCCCTCGCCCAAAATCGTCGTCAACGGCAGAAAAATGGCGCCATGCTGGAACATGTGCGGCACTGGCGATCCGTATCGCGACACGGCGGCGATACGTGCAGGACGGGCCGGTTTCAAATTTCAGCACATCTGGATCGATGCGGACCATGTCTGCCCCAAGGAGGGGAGGCCGTACGACTTTTCGCGTCTTGATTACGATGTGCGCCGGGCGCTGCATCTGCAAAACGACGTGTATGTAATCGTTGCGATCCGCCTGACCCTCGCCAAGTGGATCGCCGACTTCCCGGACGACATGCAGGGGTACGGCACGGGGCCGATTGACCCGAAATGCGCCAACGACCTAAAGGGACGTCCACAGAGGCCGAGTTGCGCAAGCGTGCGTTACAGGGCCAAGGCGCTCGACATCATTCGCGCGGCGGGCGAGTATGTCGCGGCGCAGCCGTGGGCAAACCGCGTGGCGGGAGTACGCGTCGCATACGGCGTTTACACCGAATGGCATTCCTACGGCATGTACGAGGCGCCAGACACCGGCAAGGCCATGACCGCACATTTCCGCAATTGGCTTAGATCGAAATATGGAAGCGGCGATGCGCTCGCGGCCGCATGGGGAGAGAAAGAAGCAACGCTTGAAACTGCCGCCGTCCCTTCGGTGACCGAGCGCACGGCAGGAGGAGCGCTTCTCGATCCTGTCCGGAACAGGAAGGCGCTCGATTATTTCGACTGCCATGCAAACGCGATGGCCGATCTTCTCCTGTGCTTTGCCCACGCTGCGAGACGGGCGTTTCCCGGGCGTATCATCGGCGCCTATTACGGTTACGTCTTTTCCTCGCACCCGCCGGAAGGGTCGAACATCCTTCTCGACAAGGTGCTGTCTTCGCCGGATCTCGATTTCCTCTCCAATCCGCCCAGCTACACTCCGTATTCGCGCCTCAACGGCGGCAGTTATGCGCCGCGAACCGTGACATCAATATTCAAGCGCTACGGCAAGCTTTCGCTTTTGGAAGATGACAGCCGCTTCCACCACATATACGACTGGTGCGCCGAGGGAAAGTCCTATTGCACGCGGACTCCGCGCGAGACTCGCATGGCCATGCGGCGCAATTGGCTGAACGGCTTTTTCAACAACTGCGGAATACAGATGTGCGATCCAATGAAGGGAGTTGGACAAAGGCCGAATGCGTTTGACGATCCTGTGGTGTGGGAGGCGATAGCCGAATCGCAGGCGGCGCTGGCAAAAGCGGGCGCGCCGTCAGCGGACTCGGGGAACGATGTGGCTGTTGTCGTGAGCATACGGGAACGTCTGCGGTACGACGGCGTGCCAAAGAAATCAAAGACCACATACGGCATCTACCAAAACTCCATCCTCCACCTCCACCGCAGTGGCACGGCGTTTGACTTGATGACGTTGGACGACTATCTGGCGGAGAAGCGAGACTACAGGACGGTCCTTTTCCTGAACGCGTTCTACCTCACCGATGCGGAGCGTGCGGCACTGAAGGCCAAATTGGCGAAACCGGGAGTCTCGGCCGTATGGCTCGTGGCGCCGGGGTCTGTGACCGATGGGGGCTTTTCCGATTCTGCGATGAGCGAACTTGTCGGCATGAAACTCGCCGGGGCGGGGACGGAGCCGAATGTCTCCTGTTGCGACAGCGGTGCCGTGCGCATCTGCGGCGGAAGGGCATTCATGAAGGAGATGGCGAACGGCGGCAAGTCCATCTTCCTGCCTTCGCCGCCGGATTCCGGCGAAAGATATGCCGATGTGCTCGTCGCCGCAGGCGCGCACGCCTACGTGAAGCCCGGCTCATATTTCAGACGGCACGGCGACGTGTTCATGTTCAACACCGGCGAAAGGGGACGGCATGCGATCACGTTGCTCGAGCATGATCGTCGGGCATATGCCGTTGAGCTGTTCTCGGGTGTGAGAATGCCCGCCTCCGACATCGCGGTTGATTCGGACGGCTTCGGCACATGGTTCTTCAGGTTGGAACGGTGATTGCATGAATCGTGTTATATCCTTGGCCCTGGTTTGCTCCGTGATAGTGGCGGACGCTGCCGACTGGAGCGGATCCGAGTGGATACGCGCTACGGTTGGCGACGGTGGCGATAGTTCCGTATTTGAAAAGACATTCATAAACCGGAAACGGGTCTTGAGAGCCCGATGGACGGTGACGGGGCTTGGCGTTTTTGAGGCGTTCGTCAACGGTCGGGAAGTCGGCGATTTCCTCAAGCCGGGTTTCACGCATGTGGAAAAGTGCCGCCATTCGTTTTCATACAACGTCACGGAGTCGCTGAATCGCGAAATAGGCGGAAAGAACACTTTATCCGCTATGGTG
Source organism: uncultured bacterium (assembly GCA_902779565.1). Classification (GTDB taxonomy): domain Bacteria; phylum Verrucomicrobiota; class Kiritimatiellia; order RFP12; family UBA1067; genus UBA1731. Next base: position 8,456 of record CACZCD010000046.1, read on the forward strand.
TCGGGCGGGTGGTGGCGGGACGTCATCGTGTCGAACGGCATGACGGATTTGCTTCCTTATGACGATCTCATCGGCGCGGACGGGTTTAATCCGTATGCGCCGGCGAGATGTCGAGAAAGCGCATTTCGGGCGGAACTTGAACTCGAGTATGCGGATGGTACCCGAGAGACGGTAGGGACGGATTCTTCCTGGAAGGCGGCAAAAGGCGGCCCGGTGCGCAAGGCGAACATTTATGACGGCGAGACATACGATGCGCGCGCCACCAACATCGTATGGGGAATTGCAGTGCCCTACGGCGAATTCAAGGGAGAGATACGTCCGCTTGTCGGCCCACCCGTGCGTTTGCGCGAGGACCTTGCGCTAACGCCCGTTTCGATGTATATCGTGCATGGGGCGGTGGCCGAGACCGACGAGGCTTTCGGCATTGCCCGTATCGTGCGCGGATATGCTGATGGCGATGTGGTGAAGGTCATGCCGGGTGAGCAGCTTGTCGTGGATTTTGGGCAGAACTGCGCTGCCGTGCCGAGGTTTGAGCTTGACGGTCCGGAAGGTGCCGTGATGACGGTAAGGATGTCGGAGATGCTGAACGAAGGCGGTGGATTGAAGTCGCGCGGGAATGACGGACCTGACTGCACTCCGTATCTTGCCGCACTGCGAGGTATCTTCGCCGGCGTTGAATACACGTTCCGCGAGGGGCGGCAGAGCTACCAGCCTCGCCACTCCTTCTTCGGGTTCAGATACGCCGGCATAACCTCAACGCGTCCGATCGCGATACGGAGCGTGCGCTCGGTGCCTGTGACCTCCATTTCAAGGGAAGCAGAGACAGGGTTCATCGAGACCGGCGACCCGGCGGTGAACCGTCTGATATCAAACATTCGCTGGGGTCACTTCTCCAACTACCTGAGCGTACCGACGGACTGTCCGCAGCGCGACGAGCGGCTGGGGTGGACAGGCGACACGCAGGTTTTCTCGGCGGCGGCGATGTACAACGCTGATGTACGCGAGTTCCTCCGCAAGTGGCTCGCGGACTGCCGCGATACGCAGCAGGACGACGGAACCTACCTGAGCGTGGCTCCAATAGGCGTTGCCGGAAGGGCGGGGCCCATGGCCGGATGGGCGGATGCGTGCATCATCGTTCCATACATGCTTTGGCGTTTCTATGGCGACACGGCTGTCGTTCGCGAGCATTGGAATTCGATGGTTCGGTACATGGACCGCATAGAGCGCACCGACGGCCCTGATCTGTATCGGGTGGGCGATCATCTTTCGTATGAGAGCAACGACATGAATATGAAACGCTACCTTTCTGCGGCGTATTTCGTGTCGGACTCGGAGCAGATGGCGGAGATGGCCCGCGCCATAGGCCGCGAAACGGACGCGTGCAGGTTCGCTGCACTGGCGAAAAAAGCGCGCGAGGCGTTCGCGGCAAAATTCCTTGACGGGAATGGCGAGATAAGGTCTGATTGCCGTTGCCAGACGGCTGCGCTTTTCGCGCTGTCGCTCGACCTCGTGGAAGGGGCGGCGTGTGAGGCGACAAAACGGTATCTCGCCGAAAACATCCGTTCTCACGGTAACAGGCTGCAGACCGGATTCCTCGGAACCGGCATCTTGATGGAAACTCTCTCCAAGGCCGGACTTACGGAACTTGCCTACACGCTTCTTCTGCAGCACAAGGAGCCGAGCTGGCTCTATTCGGTTGATCAGGGCGCGACCACGATATGGGAGCGGTGGGACGGATACACGAAGGAGCGCGGTTTTGGCCCTGTGAGGATGAACAGCTTCAACCATTATGCGTATGGGGCGGTGCTTTCCTGGATTTATTCCGTGGCGGCGGGGATACGTCCGCATGAGAATGTCCCAGGATTCAAGCGGTTTGTCCTTGCGCCCGAACCAGATAGGCGGCTTGGGTGCGTAAAGGCGCAATACCGTTCCGCTATGGGAATGATTGAAAGTTCGTGGGAATACGCTCCTGACGGGAGGTGGGCATGGCGGTTCGCCGTTCCGGATGGAACAACGGCCGAGGTGCGGCTCGGCTGGGCAGGGCGCAAGCCGGAGGCATTCGGACCCGGTACGCATGAAATCGTAGTGGAAAGGCCGACCGTTTATGCCATAGGCTCTCTCACAAAGGCGTTTACGGCGGCGTTGGCACTCACGTATGTGGATGAAGGGCGGATTGGCCTCGATGACAAGATTGGCGACCTGCTGCCTGCCGTGACGAACGGCTGCACGTTGCGGCAGCTTCTTTCTTGCACGGGAGGATATTCCAAGCGGCATCACCAATATCCGCTTGACACGGTTTCCGTGTCGAAGCTGGTTGAGACGCAGTCCATTGGCATGTGTGAGACGAATTCAGGCGCCGCTTACATCTACGGACCATGGGGATCGAGCATTGCGGCCGCCCTTGTTGAAAAGATCTCCGGCAAGCCGTTTGAGGTGGCGATGGAAGAGCGCATATTCCGTCCGCTTGGAATGGCTGACGCCACTTTTTTCCCGACGCGGGATCAGATGAATCGCATGGACGCCTCTGCATTTGGTTTGCGATATTTCACCTATCCGCTGACGGACGAGAGCCGGAAGGCCGCCGCCGACTTCGGTCTGTTCGCGACTGTCGAGGATGTCAAGAAGTTCGCAGAGGCGCTTCGTGCGGGTGGTGTTGCGGCGAATGGCAAGCGTATCCTTTCCGAAAAGTCTGCAGCCGAATTCTTCCGCAAGCAGACGCCGGATGCGATTGATCGCAGCTATTCTTTCGGCTTCAACGTAGATGACCGGACTGGGCTGATTTGGTGCTCTAGCGCAACCGGCATACGGTTAAGCATATCTGGCAAGTGTAGCAAGGTGGAAAAGTTTTAGTGGTGGCGGAAACGCGTGAGGGGTGGTTCAAGGCATGGGCGGAGAGGCGGCGCGAGGATGCGCAGGGAGGATTACAGTTTGGCGAGGATGTCGGGGATGTTGGACTTGTCGGGGGATGAGAAGGCGACATGTACGGCAAAGGCATGGACAGGTCGTGGACAGGGGGCTTTTTAGACCATAGAGGCGTCCGCTACGGCCGAACAGCGGATAGGACACAGGCTTCTAACGGACAAAATACGGACGGCACACGGACTCGAGACGGACAAAATACGGACTTCTAAAGGACGGGACACGGGCGAAATATGAGATGGGTAACGGACGAGACGTCCGTTGTCCCAGTAGTTGGATTTGGGTCTTTTGGAAGTGGCGGGCGGGCGAAATCGCCACGCTTCGGTTATACCACAAAGCGGCGATTGCCGCTTTGTGGTATAATCCACGGCATTTAAAGGAGAGATGAGAATGAAGAAGATAATTATGATGGTCGCGGTCGTGATGGCGGGTGCGTTGAGCGCAGCGACGTTCAAGTTCACCTGCGACAAGCCGGATGGCGTGTATGCTTTGGGCGAGAAGGCCACGATCACCGTTGAGGTGCGCGGCGAGAAGGGCGCCCCGCCCACGGATGGCAAGGTGAAGTGGCGGCTCAACAATTTCGGCGACGCCACGATCGAGGAGGGGACGTTCGACCTCTCGAAGGGCTCGAACACGTTCACCGTTTCCGGGACGATGAAGGAGCCCGGTTTCATGCGGCTTGACGTGAGTGAGCTCACCGCGAAGGGACACAGCAAGGGCACGAAGTACTTTGGCGTGGCCTATGATCCGTATCACATCAAGCCCGGCGCGGAATGCCCCGCCGACTTCAACGACTTCTGGACCGCGGCGGTGAAGAAGTTCGATGAGACCGTCACCGCGCCGATCAAGATGACGAAGGTGGAGGACGACAATTCGAAATTGCGCAACCTCTACGAGCTTGAGATCCCGACGGTGGAAGGCCGTACGCTCTGGGGCTATCTTTCCGAGCCGAAGGACCTCTCGAAGGGACCGTTCCCGGTCATCATGGGCGTGCCGGGCGCAGGTCCGTCGACCTGGGGCGTGGGCGGCGACGACAAGACGATCCGCATGACGGTGCCGGTGCACTACTACAAGCCGCTGCGCGGCGAGGAGAAGCACAGCAAGCGCAACGACGCGTACCAGAAGGAGGAGGACGAGGCGTGGGCGAAGCGTTATCCCGTGAAACACGTGCGCTATACGCAGGTGGGGATTGCGTCAAGCCGCGAGGAGTACTACTACTATGGGGTTCTGCTCGGCATCAACCGTGCCGTCAACTGGCTGGCGGCGCGTCCGGAGGTGGACAAGAAGCGCTTCCGCTACTCGGGCGGCAGCCAGGGCGGCGGCTTCGGGCTGTGGCTCTGCGGACTCAACAAGAACTTCACGCGCGCCCTCGTCTATGTGCCGGCGCTCACGGATCTGCTCGGATTCCGCCAGGGCAACCGCGAAAGCGGCTGGCCGCGTCTCATCGAAGGTCAGCTCGACGAGAACAAGGCTGCCGCCGAGAAGAACGCGCCGTACTTCTGCGGCGTGAACTTCGCCCGCAACATCACGATCCCGATCCGCGTGGAGGTCGGCTCCGCCGACACCGTGTGTCCGCCGATGGCCGGCTTCAGCGCGTTCAATGTAATGCCGTCGAAGGACAAGGAGATCTACATCGGTCTCGGACAGGGGCACGCACCGCTCAAGGAACTTCACGCGAAGCTCGATCCGTGGCTCACGCAGGACTGATCTCACCGCTTGCTTTCGCTCGGACCCGGATTTCATGGCTCAGACTTTAGACAACATCCGCAACTTCTGCATCATTGCCCACGTCGATCACGGCAAGACGACGCTCTCCGACCGGATTCTGGAGTTGACCCACGCCATCAGCGCCCGCGAACTCAAGGAGCAGACGCTTGACGCGATGGATCTCGAGCGCGAGCGCGGCATTACGATCAAGAGCCATCCCGTCTCGATGGAGTACCACGCGAAGGACGGCAAGACGTATCTCTTCAACCTGCTCGACACCCCGGGCCACGTGGACTTCGCGTACGAAGTCTCGCGTTCGATGGGCGCCTGCGAAGGCGCGCTTCTCGTCGTCGATGCCGCACAGGGCGTGGAAGCCCAGACCGTCGCCAACACGTACTTCGCGCAGGACGCGAAGCTCGAGATCGTGCCGGTGCTGAACAAGGTCGATCTACCCGGCGCGAACGTGCCGGAGGTGAGCCGCGAGATCGAGGACATCCTCGCCATTCCGATGGACGATCCGCTGCTCGTCTCGGCCAAGACGGGCGTCGGCTGCCCAGACGTGCTGGAGGCGATCGTCAAGCGCATCCCGCCGCCCGTCACGGAAGGGGCCGAGGCCCCGTTGCGCGCGTTGGTGTTCGATTCCGTCTTCGACGAGTTCCGCGGCGTGATCACTTACGTGCGCGTAGTGGATGGCACGGTGAAGGCGGGGCAGAGCGTGACGTTCATGGCGTCAGGTGTTTCCACCACGATTCACGAGACGGGCATTTTCTCGCCCACGAAGAAGCCCGTCGCCCAGCTCTCCGCTGGACAGGTGGGCTATCTCGTGGGGACAGTGAAGGATCCGAGCGAGATCAAGATCGGCGACACGGTCACCACCTCGCGTCTCGGCGCGACGGAGCCGCTGCCGGGGTTCCACGACATCCATCCCACGGTCTTCTGCGGCATCTATCCGATGTCCACGGACGAGTTCCAGAAGGTGTCGCAGGGGCTGGAGAAGCTTCACCTGAACGATTCGGCCTTCACGTTCCACCACGAGTCGTCGCTGGCGCTTGGCTTCGGCTTCCGCTGCGGCTTTCTGGGTTTGCTCCACATGGAGATCGTGCAGGAGCGCCTGCGCCGCGAGTTCGGGCTGGACATCATCTCCACGAGTCCGGGCGTCGTCTATAAGCTGAAGCTTCGAGACGGTACCGTGAAGGATCTCGACAACCCGCTGCAGATGCCGGATCCCAGTTCCTTCGAGACCATCTCCGAACCGATCCTGAAGGCGCGCATCATCACGCCGTCCGAATCCATTGGCGACGTGATGCGCATCGTGATGGACCGGCGCGGCATGGTGGAGGGCACGGAGACGATCGATACGAAGCGCGTGATGCTCCACTGCATGCTGCCGCTCAACGAGATCCTGATCGACTTCCACGATACGCTGAAGAGCATTTCGCACGGCTATGCTTCGATGGACTACGAACCGGCCGGCTATCAGGAGAGCGACATCGTGAAGATGGATATTCTCCTGAACGGCGAGACCGTCGATGCGTTCGCCACGATGGTCCATCGCGACAAGGCGCGCGCGCGCGGCATCCAGATGTGCAAGGCGCTCGCCGAGACGATTCCGCCCCACCAGTTCAAGATTCCGGTGCAGGCGGCGATCGGCAAGGAGATCATCGCCCGCGAGGATATCCGTCCGTTCCGCAAGGACGTGTTGGCGAAGCTCTACGGCGGCGACGTGACGCGCAAGATGAAGGTGCTTGAGAAGCAGAAACGCGGCAAGGCGCGCATGAAGGAGTTCGGCCACGTGAACGTGCCGCAGAGCGCGTTCATCGCCGTCCTGAAGGGGACGGTGAAGGAATGAAGAATGGAAAATGGGAACGGGGAACGGGGAATGGGGAATAGGGAATGATCCCCAAACCCTCAACCCTCAACTCTCAACCCTCAACCTACCGGAAGGGGATTGCCTGCATTCTGCTGAGCGCGTTCGGCTTCGCCCTGATGGCGATGTTCGTGCGACTGGCCGACGGCTGCGGCGGCGAACCGCTTCCGGCCATTCAAAAGGCGTTCTTCCGGAATCTGGTGGCGGCGGGCATCGCCGCCTGGTTCTTCTGGGGGCGTCCTACGCGGCAGCGAAAGGAAGGTCGGCTTCCTAATGGCGTGCGCGGATGGAGCGATCTTCTCTTGCGCGCGATCTTCGGCACCTGCGGCATCTTCGCCAACTTCTACGCGATTTCGCACATCCCCGTGGGCGATGCGATGGCGCTGAACAAGACGGCGCCTTTCTTCACGTTGCTCTTGAGCTGGTTTCTTTTGGGCGAACGCATGACGATGCGTCAGGCGTTCTGCGTCGTTGGTGCGTTTGTCGGTGCCATGCTGGTGGTCAAGCCTGGTTCGCAGGTCTTCTCCGGCGCGGCGCTGCTCGGGCTTTCAAGCGGTTTCTGCGCAGGCGCCGCCTATGCGTTCCTGCACAAGCTCGGCAAGGAGGGAGTGGATAGCGCGTTCATCATTCTTTTCTTCTCGATCTTCTCTTGCGTAGCGTGCGTGCCGTTCCTCGTCTGCGGGTTCTGTCCGATGAACGGCCTGCAGTTGCTTATGCTGATTGGGGCGGGCGCGGGGGCGGCGCTCGGGCAGTTTGGCATCACGTGGGCGTACCGGTTCGCGGAACCGCGCCAGATTGTCGTCTATGACTACACCTGCATCCTCTTTACGGCGGCGCTGGGATTTCTCGCGTTTGGGCAGATTCCGGATCTGCTGAGCGTCCTGGGCTTCGTGGTGATCATCGGCATGGCGATCATCCTGCATAGGCGGTGATTGTGGACGCAAGCGTTCCCATCAGGACTAGTGGGGCATGGTAAAGGGCAAGATGGCACAATGTGGTATAATTTCGGCGTTTTGAAAGGAGTGTGTCGCTGTGAATTTGAAGAGATTCGGAATCCTGATTGCGTGCGGTGTCGCCGGCGTGATGATGATGGTGCACGGCGCGGAGACGCCCGCCGTGTCGGGGACGTTTGTGCAGCGGAAGGTGCTGAAGGATATTGATGTCACGCTGACGAGCACCGGCACCTGGTCTTTCGAGAAGGATCGGGCGTTTGAATGGCGGACGCTCAAGCCGATGCCGTCCCTGTTCGTGGCCACGCCCACCAACTACACCTTTTCGGTCGGGGGGCGGACGAATAAGCGTAGTCTCAAGATGAAGATCGAGGACGTCGCGCAGATCTTCGAGATCAAGGAGATGAAGGAATTCGTGGTGGGGGTGGAGACCTCTTCGGAAAAACCGGTGTTTTCGATGGAGGGGCTTACGATCCCATCTGCGTTGTGCGTCTTTTTCAAGAACGGCGACCGTCTTGAGATTGAGCTGAAACGGTGAGCCGGTGTGTTAGCCACAAAGAACACAAAGAGCACAAAGGGGATGAGTCGGCAACTGTGGACAGGAAATTGAGAGGTCTTCTGCGTATTGGGCTGCTGGCGGTTGTCGGAATCGCCGGCGTGAGCCTGTGCTTCACCGTGCGCAAAGGCGCGGAGAGCGACCTGTTTGCGCTGATCGGCTCTTCGGCTGAAGTCGCGGAGCTGCGGTCGGCGGCAGACGCGATGGCGAAGTCCGCGCATTTTCTCGTGAAGGCGGATTCCGAGGAGGCGGCGCGTGCGCGGCTGTCCGCGCTCGGGATACAGCTTCCTCCCAATGCGACAAAACTTGCCGCTGTGCTGAACGCGCTTGCTCCGTATGCGCGTGGATTCCTTTCGCCGACGGTGAAGGGACAGCTTGAGCGTGGGGAGTTCGCCGCCGTGCGCGATGCGGCTATGGCGCGGATGTTCTCGCCCATTCCGCCCGTTCTGCCGTTGGACAAGGATCCGTTCCTGCTTTTCACGGACTGTGTGCTGGAGATGTCCGCGCCGAAGGGCGAATGGGTGATGGTGAACGTCGAGCTGACGCCCGCGCAGGCCCTCGCCGCGCTCGAAGCGGTGAGGGGCGCGGACGACATTCGTTGCGCGGGCACGCCATTCCATACCGCCGTGGCGTCAGAACGCTCGAAGCGCGAAATCAACATCCTGTCCGCGATCTCGCTTTTCTGCGTGATCCTGTTCGGTTGGCTGCTGACGCGCTCGTTCCGGTTCGTGCCGGTGCTGCTGGGGGCACTTGCGGCGGCGTTTTGCGTTGCGGCGGCGGCGCTTTTCGCGGTCTTCCCGAAACCGCATCTGATCACGTTCGTGTTCGGCACCACGCTGATCGGGCTGAGCGTTGACTACGTGTATCATGCGCTGGTCGCGCAAAGGTCGATCGCGAAGCCGCTCACGTTTTCGTTTCTCAGCACGGCGGTTTGCTTTCTGCCGCTCTTGTTCTCCAAGGTTGGGGTGCTGAACCAGATGGCGCTTTTCACTTTGTCTGGGCTTGCGACGGTGTATGTGGGGGTGCTGGCGTTCGGACGGAAGGGGGGCGGACATGAGGAATCAGGTCATACCCCCTCGTCCCTTCGGGACACTCCCCCTGTCTCAGGGGGAGAATCTACGGAAGGACCACATCCGAGATGGCGGCTGGCGGTCGCCGGTCTTGTCGGGATGGGACCTCTGTTTGCGGCCCTTTTTTGCGTATACCGTGGCATAATCCCGATGCCGGGTGGCGTGGACATCTCGCGGTTCTACCGGCCGGATCCGTATCTTGCGGAAGGGGAGCGTCTCGCCGTCGCCGCAATGGGCGGGTCGAGCTTGATCCCGTCCGCCGCCGAGCAGCGGCGCAATGCTGGCCTTGTGCGGCGGCTCTACAAGGCGGAGGGCGCGAATCTCTGCGCGATGACGGGACTTCCCGAGAAGGTGCTTGCGCTGCCTGCGGAGTTCAAGGCGTTCGATCCGAAAGGAGCGATCGAGGATTTATTCGGTCTGTGGGACCGCGAAGCGAGGGATTTGCTGTTGTTCTCGTTTCTGGCCTTGTGCGTGGTACTGGCGGTGCTGTTCAGATGGGAGTGCGTCGATTTCATCCTGCCGATTTCATGCGCGTACTTCGCGACAGAAGGGCTTCTTATGTTTATGGGCGAAACGCTTAATTTCTTCGCGGTGATATGTTTCTTCATCTTCATCGGATTGGGGCTCGATTACTGCGTGTTCCATTGGCACGCGTGCCGCCATTCGCGCGAAGTCGGCCGGGCGGTGACGTATTCGTTCCTGACGAGCCTTGTGGCTTTCGGGCTGTTGGGCTTCACGGAGTTTGCCGTGACGCGGCTGATGGGGATCACGCTGGCCTTCGGTCTTGCAGTGGCGTACCTCGCCGCGAAGCTCTGTAGTGGTGTTGTTAGGACGGCGCGGTCGGGGACCGCGCCCTACCAATCCCTATCCTCCCGCCATCTATCCTCTATCAGTTATCATCTATCATCTAATTCAACGCCCTGGCACGAGCAGTCGGAGCAGTGCGCCTCGCGCTTCTGGATGCAGTTTATGTGGTATTCCTACGCCTGGTTCGGGAAGACCTTCCAGAAGCTGATCTTCCTTTTCGCGATACCGTTCATCTACTTCTTCTCGAAACCGGCGCGGGTGGCGCTCCGGAAATTCTACGGCGTGCTTTCCGAATACACGGGCAAAACCGTCCTGGCGACACATGGGCGGATGTTCCGTCATCTGCTCGGCTTTGCGTGGTCGTTGATGGACAAGACGGATGCCGCGACGCTCAAGAAGAACCTTCCGGCGATGGCCGTCCGCGACGATGCGGGCTGGCGCGCGTTCAAGGGGTTGGTGGATTCCGGGAAGGGGGCGTTCATCCTCTGCACGCATGTCGGCACGATTGGTGTGCTGCCGGCGCTGGCGAATGTAAAATGTAAAAGGGAAAATGTAAAATGCCCACCTCCCAAAGTCCATGCCTTCCAGCAGATGGGACATGATGCGATCTTCACGCGGGTGTTCATGCAGCATTTCGACCCTTCCAAGATCGAGCTTCACGCCGTGGAGGGGATTGGCGTGGAGACGGCGGTGGAGATGCAGGAGGCGATCCGGCGCGGCGAGCTGGTGATCATGGCGGGCGACCGCACGAGTGCGGGATCGAAGGGCGTGCTGCGGCATCGTTTCCTCGGGCGCGACTGCGTCTGGCCGAAGGGGGCGTTTAAATTTGCGGCGCTGATGGAGGCGCCCGTCTTTGGCGTGACCTGCATCCACACGGGCTGGAACCGCTATGAGGTGCATGTGGCGGAGCTGGACCGTTCCGCGCCGCTTGACGGCTATGTGAAGTTTCTTGAGGCGGAGACCATGGCCCATCCGGAGCAGTGGTACCAGTTCTATGATTTCTTTGGAGGTGGAGATGCTTGACGGATTTCTGTTGACGGCCCAGCAGGTGGGCGTGCTGTTCGCGTTGATGACGGTGGGTTATGTCTGCCGGAAGACGAATTTTCTTTCCGATGCCTTTGTGAAGGGGTGCGTGAACCTTTTGCTGCTGATCGTCACGCCCTGCCTGATCGTGCATGTCTTCCAGCGTCCGTTCACCGGGACGGCGCTTGCGAATCTCGGTCTGGCGCTTGCCGTCGCCTTCGCCGCCCATTTGATCGGGATCGTCTTTGCCGAGATCTGCTTTCGCCGGACGGATGAGCGCCAGCGGGGCGTCCTGAAGTTCGCGACGGTTTTCTCCAACGGCGGCTTCATGGCGATTCCGCTCGAATACGCCCTCTTGGGTCCGGATGGCGCATTCTACGGCGCCGTGTATGTGGTGATGTTTAATCTTCTCTGCTGGACCTACGGTCTGAAGGTCATGTGCGGGCACCTCAAGGACATGAACCGCCGCATCCTTTTCGTCAATCCCGGCACGGTCGGCATCGCGATCGGCCTTCCGCTCTTCCTCACCTCCACCACGCTCCCGGTGATCCTGCACGACCCCATCAAGTACATCTCCGACCTGAACACGCCGCTCGCCATGATCGTGATCGGGTTCTATCTGGCCGATGCGCGGTTTGCCGCCTATTTCCGGTGCGTGCCGGCGCTCGTCGCCTCGGCGCTGCGCCTCCTCGTCATTCCGGCGCTGGTGCTGGCGGGGCTTGTGGCGGCGCGGGGGTTGCGCCTTGATCCCACGATGGCGATCGCGCTTACGGCCTCCGCCTCCGCGCCGGTGGCGGCGATGGATACGATGTTTGCCTCAAAATACGGCCGGGATGTGGAT
>CACZCD010000046.1:20224-22242 GCA_902779565.1 uncultured bacterium
TACGGCCGGGATGTGGATGTCTCCGTGGGGCTTGTCGCCGTGACCACGATTCTCTCGGTTGCGACGATGCCGATTCTCGTCGGCATTTCGATGTGGTTTTTTCGGTGACGATATGGTAAAATCCGCGCATTCAAAAATAATGAACGAAAGGAACTCGGAGACATGAAGAGACTTTTGCTCGTATTGATGGTGTTTTGTGCCTGCGGCGCATTTGCGGCGGGAGGTTTCTGGAAGGCCATGAACGCCATCCAGAAGACCGTGGATGTCGCGAATGCCGTGAATGACATTGCCAACAGCGGAACGTCGCAATCCACGTCCACTGCCCAGCCGCAGGCGCCGTCCGCTGCGCCGCAGGCAACGGTGACCCCTGCCGCCGCGCCCGCGCCGGCGCCCGCGGCGTCCGTGCCGGCACCTGCCGCGCCTGCGGTTGATGCCGCACCGTTTGCGGCGATGCGCACCACCGCGACGGAGACGGCGGTGCCGAACGTGCAGTACGGGATGATCTACGTCACGAAGCCCGCGACGCCTGAGCAGATCGCTGCGGCGAAGAAGGCGTATCTCGAGGACGGCCGTGAGCCCGAAGACGCGCGCCTCAAGTTCGAGAAGGTGGATGATGCGACGGTGGGCGCCACGATCGCCGCGTTCCGGGATGCGACGTCGGTGGAGATGAAGGAGACGAAGCTCGAGTCGCTCGCGCCGTTTGCGCTGCTCGGCAACGTCCGGCGCATCAGCCTGAACAAGGTGACGTGCGCCGACACGAGCCCGTTCGCCCATTGCGCGAAGCTGCAGGCGCTCGAGCTGCGCTACTGCACCGTCTCCGACTTCTCCGGTTTCGCGGCGCTCCAGAACCTCGAGACGATCGACCTCTACGGCTCGAACGTCTCCGGAAGCTTCGCGCCGCTCGCCACGTGTTCGAAACTGAAGAAGATCGACTACTACGCCGTGAAGGGCGACCCAGCGCTGTACGACTCGCTCGGCACGCTCAAACAGGTGAAGGAGTTCCACGGCGGCCTCACGAAGATGACCTCGCTCAAGTGGCTCCTCAACGTGCCGCAGACCGAGGCGCTGGTGGTGTTCTCGGAGAAGATCGATGACCTTTCGCCGATCTCGACCCTCGCGAACCTCACGCACTTCAAGGGTTGGAGCATGGATGGCGGCAGCATGGCGCCGGCGCTCGGTGACCTCTCGTTCCTCGCCAACTGCAAGAAGCTGACGAAGCTCGAGCTGCCGAGCAGCAGCTACACGAGCACCGCGATCATCGGCACGTTCGCCGACATCGAGGAGCTGGACCTCTCCCGCGCGAAGCAGCCGGTGGACGTCTCGTTCGTCAAGAAGCTTCCGAAGCTCAAGCGCATCTCGCTGTACGGCACCGACGTGATCAACGGCAACGCGATTCCCTCGAGCGTAAAGATTTACAAGGATAAAAACACGAAAGGACTATAAATCATGGCAGTCACAGAAACAACAACCGAAAGCTGGGGTTCGCGCATCAGCGGATCCTTCAAGGGCGTGATTGTAGGACTCGCGCTCTTCATCGGCGGATTCCCCGTGCTCTTCTGGAACGAGGGCAACTCGGTGAAGACGGCGAAGGCGATCGACGAGGGCGAGGGCGCGTGCGTCGCCGTGGAGTCGAACGAAAAGGTCGATGCGGAGAACGAGGGCAAGCTTGTCCACATGACGGGCAAGGCGGACACGAAGGACGTGCTCTCGGACGCCACGTTCGGCGTTTCGGCGACCGCCATCAAGCTCAAGCGCGAGGTGGAGATGTACCAATGGGTCGAGGAATCGCGCACCACCGAGAAGAAGAAGATGGGGGGCAGCGTTGAGAAGACCACCACCTACACCTACAAGAAGGAATGGTCTTCCAGCGCGATCAACTCCAGCGACTTCAAGGAGCAGGGGCACGACAATCCGGGGGTGATCGAGTTCCCCAGCGAGGAGCATCTGGCCGTCAACGTGTCGTTCGGCGCGTTCCGTCTCAGCGAGAAGCAGATCGGCAAGATCGGTTCGTCGCGGGG
>CACZCD010000047.1 GCA_902779565.1 uncultured bacterium
AAAATAAATCTTCTCGCAAAGGAACATCGTATGAATTGAATACTGGAGAAAATATGCCTAAATGGATTAAGACAAAAGAGGATTTTATGGGGCCAGTAGCAGTTAATCCCAATTTCACGACGGTTATTTTCGATGATTCATTTAAACGTGCTCGCCCATCATCATGTGCACATTGGTTTGACGGATTCGAGAATCTTGATCCCGGCATGATCACTATGGACACCTTCAATGAGAGGGATTACGACAAGGTTAATATCACTGCAAACGAACTGAGGGCTACGGGTGATCCGGTATATAAGCTTACGGAGAGTGAGGACTGGTGCATTGTCTTTCCTATCAAGGAAGCAGATGCGGAAATACACGTCGCAGCCGGAGGTGACCTGCGGGTTCGTGCAGGTCACGCCGATGGCGGGCACGCCCGCCGCCTTGAACGTGTCGCCCGCGGCGATGGACACGCCGGAGCCGTAGGAGCCGAGCACGACCGAAACGCCGCCGGAGATCAGCGTCTGCGCCGCCGTGGGCGCCTTGTCGTTGGACGACGCGTTGTCCGCGTACACCAGCTCGACCTGATAGGTCTTGCCGCCGATCTCGACGGTGGGCGCCATCACGTTCGCGTACTGCATACCGAGGATCTCCTGCTTGCCGCCGGCGCCGTTGTCGCCGGACTGCGGCTCGAACACGCCGATCTTCACGGTATTGCCGGAGTCGGAGCCGCCGTTGCCGCCGTTGCCGCCGCCGCAGGCGGCAAGGGCAAACACCATCGCGAGTGCAAGGACCAGTGCGAATGCCTTCTTCATGATTCATTCCTCCTTACTTGCTTGCAGCCATCGGATACTAATATATATAATGCCTGCAATGCCTTGTATTTTAGCCCAACAGAAAAGTGCTGACAAGGGGCAAAACCGCCAGTTTTTCCAGTCTTTTTCCGGGCTTATCCTCGCCAAGGGAAAGGCATCTGTCCGTGCGTCGCGGACAGATGCCTTCAACGGGTAAAATACCGACGGTGCCTGTTCGTCAGTGAAAGACAACTGTATTAGTCAGATTGCACAAAAACCGCCGCGAACTCCTCGGCGCTCATGGTTTCGTTCTTCAGCAGAAACTCCGCCACCGCGACGAGATAGCGCTGATCCCGCTTCAAAATCTCCTCGCAGCGGCGATACGCCGCGTCGATGATCGCCTTGACCTCGGCGTCGATCTGCGCGGCGACCTCCTCCGAATAGGATTTTGAGCGCGCCATTTCCCGCCCGATGAAGATCTCGTCGTGCCCCGTTTCAAACGACACGGCGCCGAGCTTCTCGCTCATGCCGTAGACCGTGACCATCCGCCGCGCCATGCGCGAGGCGCGCTGGATGTCGTTCGAGGCGCCGGTGGAGATATCGCCGAGCATCATCGCCTCCGCCACGCGCCCGCCCAGCAGCGAAACGATCTGCTCCTCCATATACCGCTTGGACTGGAACGAGCGGTCTTCCTCCGGTAGAGCGATGGTCATGCCGCCCGCCTGCCCGCGCGGCACGATCGTGATCTGGTGGACTGGGTCGTGGGTCGGCAGGGCGTGCATCACAACGGCGTGCCCCGCCTCGTGATAGGCGGTGAGCCTGCGCTCGTGCGGGGTGACGACGCGGCTTTTCTTCTCCGGCCCGGCGATGACCTTGATCTCCGCCTCGTCGAACTCCGCCTTGCCGATGAGCTTTTTGTCCCGCCGCGCCGAGAGCAGCGCCGCCTCGTTGGCGAGGTTTTCGAGGTCCGCCCCCGTAAAGCCGGAGGTGCCGCGGGCGACCTCCTTGAGATCCACGTCCTCGGCAAGCGGCTTGTTCTTCGTGTGTATCTTCAGGATCTCCTCGCGCCCCTTGATGTCCGGCAGCCCGACGTAGACCTGCCGGTCGAAGCGTCCGGGGCGCAGCAGCGCGGGGTCGAGGATATCGGCGCGGTTCGTCGCCGCCATGACGACCACGCCCTCGTTCGTGCCGAAGCCGTCCATCTCGACGAGAAGCTGGTTGAGCGTCTGCTCGCGCTCGTCGTGCCCGCCGCCGAGGCCGGTGCCGCGCTGGCGGCCCACCGCGTCGATCTCGTCGATGAACACGATGGCGGGCGCGACCTTCTTCGCCTGCTCGAACAGGTCGCGCACGCGGGAGGCGCCGACGCCGACGTACATCTCCACAAAATCCGAGCCCGAGATGGACAAAAACTCGACCTCCGCCTCGCCGGCGACCGCGCGGGCGAGCAGCGTTTTGCCCGTGCCCGGCGGCCCGACCAGCAATACGCCCTTGGGAATGCGCGCGCCGAGGTCGATGAACTTCTCCGGCTCGCGCAAAAACGCGACGATCTCCCGCAGCTCCTCCTTCTCCTCGTCCGCGCCCGCCACGTCGGCAAATTTGGTGACGCGCGCGCCGTCCCTTCCGCTGCGGACCGCCGCGGCGCCGAATTTGGCAACGCCGACGTTTCCGCCGGCACCCGCCGTGCGCATCGACAGGAAATACCAGATCGCGAAGATGCCGAGGATCGCCACGACGTACGGCAGCAGCATCGTCAGATAATTGGGCGAGTGGTCGGCGTGATAGTCGAAGTCCTCCAGAATGCCCGCCGCCTTCTGCGCCGTGACCAGCTCGTTGAGGTCGGCGTAAAAGAGGTCGAAGTCGTAGAGGTCCTTCGTCAGCGTCGTGCGCCCGTCGGCGTCCGGCTCGCGCAGCGTCAGCGTCAGCGTCGTGTCCGCCACGGTGAACGATTTGACCTTCTCCTGCTCAAACAGCGCCTTGACCTCCGCGTAGGAGGGCTGCGCCGCGCGCGGGCTTACGTTCAAGATGCAGAATTGTCCGGGCTGGTCGATGAGCGGCGGACCCTGGATCGCGCCCTCGAACGCGATGCGTAACCTCACCTATTCGCGCACGGACGTTGTGGGCGGTCACGCGGTACGCTTGGCCTTGCCAATTCCCAAGCTGCCGGCACCGGAGGAGAGGATTTCCGAGGAAGACAGGGACTACCACGATCTGTTCGTGCTGGCGTTCCCTACGCCGGAAGGTGATGAGCCGGGATATGTTGAGCCTGTTTCGGTGTCGACCAACGACACAGAGGGGGCAATCCGCCGCACGTACAGGTTCGCCGATCCGGTGACGATACGTTCGGTGGAGCTGCCATCCACGCGCACGATAAGCCATGACTGGGCGTACACGCTCGGTGCGACCGTGTCGGTGGAGGGCGTGGAGTTCGCGTTGCCGCAAGGCTGTTGGCAGGATGGCATGCCGCTCACGGTAGCGGCGGGCGACGGGAAGGCGCGCAGGGAGTGGACCGTGGAGATACGCCATGCGCACGAGTTCAATCTGCCGTTCCTCCGGTTCGTCACCGGCGTGCGCCTCAACGACTGGGAGGGGAAGGCCGGATGGGTGCTGCGCGGAGGTATGGCGGCGCGCATGCCCGATTCGCAGGTTGCGCCGAACCGTTGCGTGAAGGGCGACGCCGTGCTCGACCTCACCGATCGGTTCAGGGACGGCACGCTCGACTGGACGCCGCCGGAAGGGAAGTGGACGGTGCTTCGCATCGGCCACGTCAACAACGGAACGAAGAACCGCCCTGCGCCGAAGGAGGCGACAGGCTGGGAATGCAACAAGCTGGATCGTGCCGGCATCGACGCGCACTTTGCCGCCTACATCGGGCGTCTTGCGAAGGGACCGCTTGCGGGCGGCAAGCTGAAGGGGTTCGTGGTCGATAGCTGGGAGTGCAGGCGGCAGACCTGGACGGCGAATCTGGAGACGGACTTCCGTTCCCTGCGCGGCTATGATTTTCGGCGAAAGCTTCCGGCGGTGTTCGGATGGGTGGTGGACTCGCCCGAAAAGACGGAAGCGTTTTTGCGTGACTGGCGGCAGACGCTCGGGGAGCTGGTGGAGCGCAACTACTATGCGCGGATGGCGGAGCTGGCGCGCGAGTACGGAATGACGGCGCAGTACGAGACGGCGTTCGGCGACGTGCTGCCCGGTGACCTGATGGCGTTCTGGAAGCATTGCGATACGCCCATGTGCGAATTCTGGTTCCCGCGCGCGGAGTCGAGCGTGGGGCAGGATGACTTCAAACCGATCATCCCCTGCGCCTCGGCCGCGCACATCTACGGGAAGGGGCGCGTGGCGGCGGAGGCGTTCACCACCACGCGTCTCAAGTGGAACGAGGAGCCGAAACGACTCAAGGCCTGCGCCAACCATGCGTTCGCGCGCGGCGTCACGCATCTCGTCTTTCATACCTACACGCACAATCCGCGCACGGACTGGAAGCTGCCCGGCTCGAGTTTCGGCACGCGCATCGGCACACCGTTCATCCGCGGTCAGTCGTGGTGGAAGTTCATGCCGGACTTCACGCGTTGGGCGGCGCGATGCGGCGCGATGCTGGAGGCGGGGCGGCCGGCGAATGACATACTCTGGTTCCTTGGCGACGATGTCGATCATAAGCCGAGCGAGAAGAGTCCGTTCCCGCCCGGCTACAAGTACGATTATGTGAACCGCGATGCGCTCCTGAATCGCATTTCCGTGAAGGATGGACTTTTCGTCACGCCCGAAGGCGTTTCGTGGAAGGTGTTGTGGGTGCCGTCCGATGTGTGGGTCTCGCCAGAGGCGGCAGCACGTCTCGCCCAGTTGAAGGCGGCGGGCGGAAAAGTCTTGAACGGGCTCGCCCAATCGGTGGTTGCAGACATTGCCCCGGATGTCGTTTGCGGTCCTGATGAGAAGGGTCGTGCGATCACCGACTGGCGGAAGGACGAGCAGCCGATCGACTGGCTCCACCGCCGGGATGCGTCGGCGGACTGGTACTTTGTGGCGGCGAACGGCATGGATGCCTATACGGGCGAGGTGACGTTCCGCACGAAAGGGGATGTGTCGGTGTGGAATCCCGTGACCGGCAAGCGCTCCCTCCCGGAGATTTCGCATGTCGAAAAGCAAAGCACTACGATTCGCCTTGACCTTGCGCCGGCCGAGTGCGTGTTCGTGGTGTTCGCGCACAAGGCGGGTGCCACCACGCCACCTGCCGAGAAGCCGCTAGATGAAAGGGACTTCCGCGATCTGCGCAACCTACGTGACTGGACACTTTCGTTCCCGGCGGGCTGGGGGGCGCCGGACGCGCTGAAGCTGGCGCGTCTGCAGTCCTGGACGACCTTGCCGATCAGCGAAGAGGGGCGTCATTTCTCGGGAACGGCGACCTACTGCACATCGTTCGAAGGACGGACGGGCGAGTCCGTGGAACTGGATCTGGGCGAGGTTGAGACCGCCGCCGAGGTGTTCGTGAACGGACAGGCGGTGTGCAAACTTTGGGCGCCGCCGTACCGGTGCGCGATCGGCGCGTTCGTGAAGGAGGGCGTGAACGAGCTTCGGGTGGAGGTGACCTCTACATGGTTCAACCGGCTTGCCTATGATGAGGGGTTGCCGGAGGCGGAACGCAAAACCTGGACTCATGCTGCGCCGCCGAAAGACACGCCGCCTCGCCCGGCGGGGCTTCTGGGTCCCGTCACGCTTCGTCGTTGGTAGTTTTAATCGAAAGGAGTACATCGATGTTTCTCACGTTTCTTTTGGCCGCGCTTCCGCCGCTTTCGGGTACTTGGATAACCGACGCCGAAATGGCGCGCCAAACGCCGCGCCCGTACGAGGCGCGCCAGTTCCAGACGAAGAAACTGCCGCCGGTCAACAAGTCGCTGCAGAACCGGCATATCCTCTTCCGCAAGGCGTTCGAGCTGGATGAGGTGAAGACGGCGACGCTGCGCATTACGGCGGATGATTACTACAAGCTCTATGTCAACGGGACATTCGTCGGTATGGGTCCGGCGGCGGGAACGACCGCTTGCACCTACTACAACGAGTTTGACGTGACGGGTTTTCTCCGTAAGGGACGCAATGTCATTGCCGTTCATACGTTCTATCAGGGGCTCGTCAACCGCGTGTGGGTGTCGGGCGACAACCGCCACGGACTCATCCTCGATCTCTATGCCGATGGGCGCAAGGTGATTGCGTCGGATGCGTCCTTCAAGACCGCCCGGCACACCGGCTATTCGGCGCTTGGGATCGTAGGATATGATACGCAATTCATGGAACGCTACGATGCCGCCGCGCCGGAAGTGGGCTTCGAGCAGCCGGGGTTCGACGATTCGGGCTGGGCGGCCGCCACGCCGCATCCGTTGGGCGGCGACTATACGCTCGTGCCGCAGCCAACACCATCCGTGATTGTGGAGCCGATCCGTCCGGTATCGGTGAAATGGCGGGACGCGCGGCGCGTGCAGATCGATTTCGGTGGCATCTATGTGGGCGGGTTGACTTTCGCCGCCAAGGGGACGAAGGGGGATACGATCCAGATTCTTTGCGGACAGGAGTTGGCGGACGATGGCTCCGTGCGCCACAAGATGCGCTGCAACTGCGACTATGTGGAGGAGTTTGTGCTCTCGGGAGGCGCACGCGACGTCCTGCGTCCGTACGACTACAAGAGCTTCCGCTATGCGGAGCTCGTGCTGCCGCCGGGCGTGGAGTTCGACCGGGAGAGCGTTGTGCTCGAGGCGCGCCATCTGCCGTTTGTGCTGAAGGCGCATCCCAACTTCACCGATCCGCGCCTTGAGCCGGTTTGGCGGCTGTGCGTGGAGAGCTTCCGCTTCGGCACGCAGGAGCAGCCGATGGACTGCATGGACCGTGAGAAGGGCTACTATCTCGGCGACGGCTGCTACACCACACTCGCGTGGTGCGTTCTGACGGGCGATTGGTCGCTCGCGCGCAAGTTCTTCGACGACTTCCTTCGCACGAAGCGCATCGACCGGGGCCTCGTCACCTGCGCGAACTGCGCGTTCATCCAGGAGATCGCCGAATATCCCATGATGATGTTCCTGTTCGCCAAGTGGTATTTGGATATGACGGGTGATGCCGACTTCATCCGTGCACGCATTCCGGCGTTCGCCGATGTGCTCGACTCTTACCGCGAACGCTACGCGCGGGCGGACGGTCTTCTCCAGAATCTCGACAAGTGGTGCGTGGTGGAATGGCCGAAGAACTATCAGGACGGCTACGACGCGGATCTGCGCGACTGGCGGGTCTGCACCGATCTCCACAATGCAATCAACGCCTGGTACATCGGGGCGGTCCTCTGCCTGAACGAGCTGTCGGTGCGGACGGGCGGGAAGCCGTATGCCGATGCCGCGCCGCTCAAGGAAGCGTTCTGCAAGGTGTTCTACGACCACGAGCACCATCTCTTCCGGGATCGGGAGGGGTCGTCGCACATCAGCATGCCCGCGAACGTGTTCGCGACGTTCTTCCGGCTTGCGCCGGAATCGGACGCGGCGGCGCATCATGCGGCCTTCCTGAAGATGGTGCGTGAGAAAAACTTCTCCACGATCAACATGTTCCAGTATTTCCCGCTCTTCACCTACCTGCGCACGACGGGGGAGACGGAACTGCTCCACGAACTGTTCGTCTCGCCCGAGGCTTGGCTCCGCATCCTTCGCGAAGGGGGAACGCGCAGCTTCGAGGGGTGGGGCAAGGACGCAAAATGGAACACGTCGCTCTTCCACATCACGACCGCCGCCGCGTGCGTCTTCCTATGCGAGGAGGGAACCCGCGTCCAGGCGTACACCCCGTAGTGCAGGAGTGCCATGTTGTTTGAACGAGTCTTACGGTTGACGCCGATTCTGCTCGCGATGACGTTCTCGGCGCTCTCTTGGCCGGGATATGCGAGGGCGCCTACGGCGGACGAGGTGGCGGCGCTGCGCTGGATCGACCATATCACAGGTGAGCTCCCGGCGGACAAAGAAGAAGACTGGTGGAAGATCGGCGGCACGCAGCATGGGTTGTTTGCGAAGCGCTACAGCCTTGCGTTCGCCGGTTACGCGGCGGCAGCGCTTGGCATGCGCGGGGACGAATCGCAGCGGGCGGCGGTGGGACGGGTCCTCGGCAACTGCCTGTCGCGATACCTGAAGCGCGATGTGTGGGCCTATTCGCAGTCGAAGAATTACTGGGGACAGAAGCCGTGGGCACCCGACCCCTGCTATCGTGAGAATGTGATGTACACGGGACATCTCCTTCAGTTGCTGGCGCTTTACGAGACCTTCACTGGCGATGTGCGATACTGGAAGGAGGGTTTCGACTTCGTGTGGAAGGATGGGCGGAAGGTTCACTACACGGTGCAGAAGCTCATTGATGTGACGGTGGAGCAGATGCGGACCAGTCCGGCGGGAGGCGTGTGCTGCGAGCCGGGACTCATGTTCTTCCCGTGCAACAACCATCCGCACTATGCGCTTGCGCTTTTCTCGCGCCTTGGGCATGGCGATTGGCGCGCTGATGCGCGGCGGTGGGAGAAATGGGCGCTTGCGCACTACCGGAAACCGCTTTTGGGCGGCGGTGCGCTGAACCTCCTCCGCCACGCGAAGAGCGGGCTCTTCTACCCGCGCGGGAGCGCGGGACTCGATGCCTGGTCGATTCTTTGGTATGAGCCGTGGGCGACGGACCGGAAGGAGGCGCTTGCGCTCTGGCGCGAGGCGGCAGCGAAGATCGACTGGGAGGTGTTCACCAACCCGGCGGACGCGATCATCGGCTGCGAACAGACCTGCTGCAATCCGGCGAAGGTTCCGCCGACGGTTGAGGCGTCCTTCCTCGCTGCGGCCGCCCGCGCCTGCAGCGATTCCGTAATGGCGGAGCGTCTGGAGAAGCCGCTCGACGCGCGCTATCTCGTGCGAAAGGATGGGTTGCTTTACCTCGACCTGAACCGCGAATGGCGCATCGGCGCGACGGCGAACCGCATTCTGGCACTTGCCCTCTCAAACGGCTCATCCTTTCGCTCCCTGCGGGACGCCCCACCGGATGTCGGAGCGGTGCCATGCAAGACCGGTGCGCAGGGCGAGGCGTCGCCAGATGTGCTATAATATCGGGCATTATGAAACATCTGCTGATTGCCTCTTTGGTCGCGACAGTTTGCGCGACCTCCGTCCGTTCTGAGATCGACATTGATTTCGCCACATCCACCGGGCGGATCAAGCCCTTGCACGCCGTGAACAACGCACCGCTGCGCATCGGCCGTTCGCTGAAGGAGTTCCGGATCGCGGGCATTCCGTACATGCGCACGCACGATACGGTGGGGATGTGGGGATGGGGGCACTTCATTGACGTGCCCAACATCTTTCCCAATTTCGACGCGGACGAGAACGACCCCGCGTCGTACGACTTCAAGTTCTCCGACGAGTTCTTGAAGCCGGTCGTGGAGAGCGGATGCAAGATTTTCTACCGGCTCGGTGTGACGATAGAGAACTATTCGGGCGTGAAGGCGTACAACGTTTATCCTCCGAAGGACTTCACGAAATGGGCGCGCATCTGCGAGCATATCATCCTGCACTACAACAAGGGTTGGAACAAGGGCTTCAAGTGGAATATCGAATACTGGGAGATCTGGAACGAGTGCGAGGGCGGCGCCATGTGGAAAGGAACGCGCGAACAGTTCTTCGAACTCTACCGCGTGGCGGCGAACCACCTGAAGGCGAAGTTCCCGGAGATCAAGATCGGCGGCTACGGCGGCTGCGGCGTGTACAGCGCCGATGACCCGGAGAACAAGGTGGGGTCGTTCGGCAAGGGTTCGAAGTTTCCGGTGAAGATGCTCGAATGGTTCCGTGCGTTCTGCCGGTACGTGTCCGCGCCCGAGACCCGTGCCCCGCTCGACTTCTATTCGTGGCACTACTATTGGAACAACGAGATCATGCACTACTCCCGCATCCAGACACAGGCCAAGTTCGTGCGCGAGACGCTCGACGCGGCCGGTCTCACGAAATGCGAGAGCATCATGAACGAGTGGAACACGCGCGTGAACGGCTACCATGGAATGAAGAGCCAGTTCGGCGCTTCCTTCGTGGCGGATATGTTCTGCCTCATGCAGGATTCGCCCATTGACATGGCGATGTACTACGACGCCTACCCCAAGCGCGTGTACTGCGGAATCTTCGAGCCGATCGAGGAAGCGACCACGCCGTGCTATGAATCGTTCATTGCTTGGAATGAGTTGTACCGTCTCGGTGGCGCGGTCGCGGCGAAGAGCCGCGAGGAACGGCTCAATGTGGCGGCGGCAACGGACGGCAAGGCGAAGGCGTTTCTGCTCGTCAACGCGTTCGAGCGGAAACGGGAAGTGAAGCCCGTCGTGAAGGGCGTGGCGGCTGACGAGACGTTTACGATCTATCAGCTGGGCGGCGGCAACGCGCGGCTCTCCGTTGTCGGAACCTGGAAGCCGGGCGATGCGCTTGAGATCCCGTCGCTCGGCGTGATCGTGGCGGCGACCGACTTCGCGGGACCGCGCCAGATCCTGATCGCCGGCGATTCGCTTTTGGAAGAGCGCACCGGCGGCACGAGCTACGGAAGCTGGGGACAGCAGCTGGCACCTTGGTTGAAGGACGATGTGGTGATCGACAATCTCGCGCGGAGCGGCAAAAGCTCCAAGTCGTTCGTCACGGAAGGGTTGTGGGCAAAGCTGCTCAAGCGTATCCGCAAGGGCGACTGGGTGATCGTGCAGTTTGGCCACAATGACGTCGCGAAGCAGGAGAATCGGCGCACCACGGTGGACGAGTACCGCCAGAATTTCGAGCGTTTTGCCGACGATGTGACGGCATGTGGCGGCCGTCCCGTGTTCGTTTCGCCCACCTGCTGCTGGGACTTCGACAGCACGGGGAAGTTTGCGCCGCGCGCCTACATCCGTGAACGGGCCGATGCGATGAAGGCGGCGGCGCAGGCGAAGGGCGCCGTGTTCATCGACATGACCGAGCTGACCGCGCGTGAGCTGCGCGAGAAGGGCAAGGCCGATACGCGAATCGACTACATGATCAGCCGCATCGGGAATGCCGATGCCATGCACACCACGCGATGGGGCGCGAAGCGGTTCGCGGAGCTGTTCGTGCGGGAGGTGTTCGAGAGCGGCAGTCCGTTCGCGGAGGCCTTCAAGACGCCTGCCGGGATGAAGCCGAAGGTCAAGGTTGCGCCGGTCAACTAACGGCCACCTGTCGCCCACAGCGCGAGTGCATAAAGTACGCCGAAGATCAGGTGGATGCCGCCGGAGGCGCGTTCGAGTTTCAGCCAGGGCGGGCTTGACGGATTCACAAGATAGGTGCGGGTGGCGGCGGTGAGCGTGCGCCGTGTGAGCGGAAGCGCCATGAACGGGATGAGGAAGAGTCGGCCGCGCTGCGCAAGCAGCAGGGCGCAGACGACATACGGCAGCAGGTGGCAGATCCAGTAGAAGATCAGCGCCCCTTTCGGGCCCAGCAGGGAAGCCACCGTCCGGATGCCGGCGGCACGATCGCTGGGGATGTCCCGCATGTCATTGCCATGCATGATCACGCAGACGAGCGCCGCGATGGGAAGCGTCAGAAGCAGACAGGAGGGTGTAAGGAATGTCAGGGCGTTTTCGGGGCGCAGGAGGCAGAGGACGGCAAAGATCTCAAGCGGTCCCATCAGAAACGCGACGAACGGTACGCCGAGTCCGCGATACTTGAACTTGATTCCCGTCGAGTAGTTCGTCGCGCCGAGAAAACCGATGAACCCAACCGCGAGCAACGGCCAAGAGAGGCGCCAGGCGCCATCGGCTCGGTAGAGACAAAGTGAAAGCCCCAGAAGGGCGGCACCGGCGGCGCATGTGAGCGCGATGGCGAGAAGCGCCCGCATCGAGACGAGTCCGTCATGCACCTGCGGCGTGGTGCGGATGGCGCCGGGCGCGTCGTCCACGCCGGAGCGTTCGTCACCCCATGTGTTGAGAAGGTTCACCGTTGCCTGAAAGAGAAGACCGGCGAATAGACCAAGTCCCCACCGAAGCCAGCCGTGCGTCGCAGGCGCGAGCGCCGCCCCTACGAGGAACGGTATGAGCGTGGCGGTATAGCTCCATGGGCGGAAAAGCAGAAACCAGGCCTTGATCGTTGTTTTGTCCATGCGCGAAAGTATAGCAGATTTGGCTTGACCTTGGGGGCGTAAACTGCTATCTTTTCTCTTCTCTCAAACAAGAAAGGAAGAACCACCATGAAGAAATATGTCTGCAAGATCTGCGGTTATGTCTATGACCCGGCCGAGAACAACAACGTTCCGTTCGAGGAACTGCCGGATGATTGGACCTGTCCGGTTTGCGGTGTCGGCAAGGATCAGTTCGAGGAAGCGTAAGAAACGTGGGCACCTTTGGGTGTGCCGCCAAGATGGCCCCCGTCCGCGCACATCATCGGTAGGGCGGCGTGCCCTCACGCCGCCGCTTCCCAGAGATTCAGGGTCTGTCCCCAGAGTTTCCATTCCCCATTCCCCGTTCCCCATTCCCCATTCCGAATATGCTTGAAAAGAACAGGATCCGCGAGCGGATGCGGGCGGAGCGGCGCAAGGTCGCTCCGTCCGTTCGTCGAAACGCCTCACAGGAGGTCTGTGCGCGGATTCTGGATCGTGCGGACGTGAAGGGGGCGCTGGCCGCGAAACAGCCGTTCGCTGTCTATCTCGCCAGTCCGCAGGAGATCGATCTTGCGCCGCTTATCGAGCATCTTTGGGCGGCGGATTGCCCGGTGTTGGTCCCGGCTTGGCGCAACGGAGTGTATGCCCTAGAGCCCTATTCTCAAAAAACAACGCTCATTCCAGGCCCAATGGGCATTTTAGAACCCTCCCCTACAGGATCTGTCCCCGAAGGGTTCGGTAGTTGGTGGAAAGGTGGAAAGGTGGAAAGGTGGAATGGTTTTACTTTTCCACTCTTTCACTTTCCCACTTTTCCACTGGGGATTCAAGGGTCTGTCCCCAAGGTTTGGATTGTGCCGGGGTTGGCGTTTACGCGAACAGGGGCACGTCTTGGTTACGGCGGCGGCTGGTATGACCGATTACTGGCGGCGGCGGATCCGTCGGCTATTTTGCTGGGCGTCGCCTATCCGTTTCAGGTGGTCGAGGAACTGCCGTCGGAGTCCCATGATATCCGGCTGACGGATGTTGTCGTGGCGGAGGGCTGTGCGTGAGTACCTTGTCCTTTTCGCTTCCGCGTGTGCTGGCATGGGAAGTGACGCGGCGCTGTCCGATGAAGTGCCGCCATTGCCGTGCGGCGGCGGCGGACTGCGCCTACGAAGGGGAGCTCACCACGGAGGAGTGCCAGAAAGTCATCGACTCTCTCTCCGCTCTCCCTCAAACGCCGATGATCATCTGGACGGGTGGCGAGCCGATGACGCGCGCCGATCTTCCGGACCTTGTGCGACATGCCACAGCAAAGGGGCTTCGGAGCGTCTTGGCGCCTTGCGGCATGCTCGCCACCGAGGAACGGCTTCGTGAACTGAAGACGGCGGGCGTGATGGGCTGTTCTTTTTCGTTGGATGGCCTCGACCGGATTTCGCACGATGCGTTCCGAGGGGTGGACGGTGCGTGGGAGTCCGTGCGGAAGGCCATGGCGGCGGCGCGCGCCGTCGATCTCCCGTTCCAGGTGAATACGGTCGTGCGAAAAGGATCGCTGGCTTCGCTCGAGGTCATCTATGAGCAGGCGCTCGCGGAGGGTGCCACGCGGCTCGACCTCTTTTTTCTCGTGCCGACGGGACGCGGTCAGCTTCTCGACGATCAGGTGCCGAGCGATGCCGAGACGGATGCGGTGATCGCTTGGGCGGCGGGGAAACGCACGAAGCTGACATGCTGTCCGCGGGCGGGGACCTGCATTGGCGGACGGGGTTTTGCGTTTCTGTCGCATACGGGGACACTTCAGACCTGTGGGTTCGTGCAGAAGCCCTGCGGCAACATCCGCGCATTCGATTTCGACTTTGCGCGGCTGGTATCCGCCGCCGTGAACCCGCTTGGTGCGGAGGGAAATTGTCGTTCCCCGTGCGACGAACGATTTATGGTATAATTCTTTTTCATTCAGTTCAGAAGGAGTTTTAAGATGCAGAGACGAGATTTCATCAAGGCGGGTGCGGCGGCCGTTGCGGCGGCACCTTCAATCACGCGGGCGGTCGGGCGCGACAAGATTCGCATGGGGTTCATCGGGGTCGGAAACCGCGGCACGCAGGTGATGCGCGTGTTCCAGCAGCAGCCCGACGTGGAGGTGACGGCGCTCTGCGACTGTTACGAGCCGTACCTCATGCGCGACCAGTCGGCGGTCGATCCGAAGTTCTATGAATACGGCATCGGCGGTGCCGTGCCGAAGTTCGGCAAATCGGATGAGTTCGGTCCGGAGGTGAAGCGCTACTCCGACTACCGCAAACTGCTGGAGGACAAGAACGTGGACGCCGTGATGATTGCCACCCCCGATCACTGGCACGCCATCATGACGATCGACGCGATCAAGGCCGGAAAGGACGTCTATTGCGAGAAGCCGCTTTCGGCGACGATTGTCGAGGGACGCGCAATGGTCAACGCGCAGAAGGCCTCCAAGCAGGTTGTCGCCGTAGGGCTCAACCGGCGCGGCTCCGTGCCGTACATCAAGCTGGCGAAGGAGATCCAGTCCGGGAAGTGGGGGCGGTTCATCGCGGGGCATGGCGCACGGCTCTCGAACCTTGCGCCCAACGGCATCGGGAAGTGTCCCGACTGCGATCCTCCGAAGGGTTTCAACTGGGATGCGTGGCTTGGTCCCCGCAAGTTCCGCCCGTACCGTTACACCACGGCACCTTACTACTTCCGTTGGCACGAGGACTTCTCGTCTCAGATGGGCAACTGGGGCGTACACTACTGTGACGTGATGCGCTGGATGCTCGGCGAGACGGCGCCCTGCGCGATCACGGCGGTGGGCGGCACCTATTCGCTCGACCACGATGCCGACATACCGGATACGATCGAGGTTACCTATGAGTTCGCCGACAAGAAGCTCATCCACTTCGCCATCTATGAAGGGGCGACGGCGCGCCCGATCCAGAAGCGCGAGATCGAACTGGCCGGCACGGATGGCGTGATTTACGCCGGCGAGAACGGATTCAGCATCGAGCCGCAGGGTAAGCGCGAGTTCTCAAATCCGAAGGAACCGAAGTTCGAGCCGTTCACCTACACGCACAAGCAGGAGATGATGCCGGACGGCAGCTGGGCCGGTTCCACCCTGAACATCGTGCGCGACTTCCTTGATCGCGTGAAGGACCGCGGCGAGCCGCTCTGTACGCTCGAGACGGGACACCGCTCGACCTCATTCGCGCTTCTCGGCAACATTGCCTTCCACATGGGCCAGCGCCTCGAGTGGGACGGCGAGAAGGAGCGCTTCACAAACTGCGAGAAGGCGAACGAACTTCTCCACTACAGCTACCGCGAGGGCTACAAACTCGGTTGATCCACAAGTCGGTGTCGGCATAGGAAGGAGATTTCAGATGATGAACCATAGAACAAGATTCGTGGCCATGGCGGCGTTGCTTGCCGCAGCCGTTTGTTTTGCCGACAAGAAGCCGATGGCCTTCACGGGCGATGGCGGACTGCGCGCGTTCCAGATGGATGTGACGGTCAACAATCGCATCCGCGTGACGAACTGCACGAAGGATTGGTTGTCGCCCTCCGAGTACGCCAAATACGCCGCCGTCGTGATTGAGGGCGGACTTGCCAAGGCCCGCAAGGAGACGACGCTCTGGAACGCGCCGGAGGATCTGGCTGCAGTGAAGGCGTATGTCGAGGGCGGCGGCGTGATCGTGGCGGCGGGATGGGCCGGAAACCATCTTGCCCAGAATAATCCGGGGGCGGCGGCGCTCTTTGGGGTGAAGTCGTTCCATGGCGGCGGACGGTTTGCCCTCGGCGCGCGGCTCGCGGGACAGTCGAAGATGTTGCCCTGGGGCGAGGCGCTCTCATGCGTGGCGTCGGGTCTGCAGCCCAGTGCGGAGGCGTTGGCCGAGGCCGAGTTCAAGGACGGGCACAAGGGAATCGTGGCCACGCGGAACGTCGTCGGGAAGGGTGCCGTGTACTGGGTGTCTGCGACATGCGGGATGCTGGACATGCGTTTCTCTGCGCTCAAAAAGTCGCTCGGCGAGGCCGACGAGAAGGGCGTGTTCGTGCCGACGCTCGAAGGCGAGGCGGTGACGGCACTGCGGAAACTTTTCGCGGACATCCTGCTGTCGGTGCCGGACCTCGATACGTCCGCGCCGCCGAGCGACTGGGGGCTGAAGCCGCTGGGTGCGCCTGGCAACATCGACACGAACGGCACGTTTGCCGTGAAGCCGGAATGGCGAAAGCCGCCGACGTTCGCGCCCGGGCTTGCCTTCCTCGGGAACGGCGCAAAAGGCGTGGTGGTGGCGCCTTCGGGTGACGGAGTTACGGCGCGGCTTGCACTCGCCGAGGAGATTGCCTGGCATTTCGAGCGGATGTGCGGTCTGAAGCCGGCGGTCTCCAAGAACCTGCCGGCCGGGGACGTTCCCGCCATCGTGATCGCGAATATCGACATCGCCAATTCGCTTGGGATGAAGGTGGGGGACCGGCCTTACGGAACGAGCGTGATACGGCGTTTCGGGAACCGTCTCTATGTGGGCGGTTCGGGCGCGGGCATCTCCTATTCGGTTACCTATCTGCTCGAAGCGCTCGGTTGCCGTTACCTGTGGCCGGGTCTGCTCGGGAAAGTGATCCCGAAGCGTGAGTCGGTTATCCTGCCGGAGCTGGACTTCGTCTATACGCCGCCGTTGAAGTTCCGCAAGATCCGCCAGTTTCCGGTGGCCTACCACCATGACAAGGAGAATCTTGAGGAGTCTTGGGGCATCGATCAGAAGGAGTACGAGCCGTTGTTCCGGGAGGGGCGCTTCGACCGCAAGGGAAACCGTGAATATTTCAAGTGGCACGGCGTAAATGACGAAAACGATCTGCCGGGTTCCTGGTGCTGGGGTCACTACTTCGGGAGCTATTGGCAGAAGTACGGCAAGGAGCATCCCGACTGGTTCGCGCTTCAGCCGAACGGTTCGCGCGAGCAGGAACTGGGGACGCGCCCTGAGCGGCCTTGCCTCTGTCTCTCGAATGAAGGACTCATCGAGCAGACGGCAAAGGACGCGATCGCGGCGTTCAAGCGCAACAAGAATCTTCGGAGCTTCTCGATCTGTCTGCCCGATGGTGGCCCGCCGACGCAGTGCATGTGCTCGAAGTGCCGGGCGCTCGATCCCGTCAATGCGCCGTCCAACCCGTTCTATGTGGGCGGCCCGTGGTGGCGGAGGTTTCCGTACGTGTCGCTCTCCGACCGCGTGATGCACTTCAACAACGCGGTCGCGGAACGCGTGGTGAAGGAATGCCCGAACGCAAAGCTCGGGGTCTATGTTTACAGCATGTACGAAAAGCCGACCGTGACGGTGAAGCCTCATCCGGCGCTCGTGATGCTGACCGTGGCCGGCAGCTACGGCGCTGAATCCCTGCGCGGCTACGCCCGCGCGAACCTCGCCTACTGGAGTCGCTACGACAACATGCTGCTGTGGCGGCCGAACGTGTTCTTCTCGTATTCGATGGCGATGCCGCAGAACTATGCGCGTCTTGTCTTCGAGGATCTGGAGCTCTTCAAGCGCAATCACACCGTCGGTACGGATTTCGACTGCATGAACGAGCAGTTTGCCGTGAAGGGGCTCATCTGGTACATGGCGGCGAAGGCGCACCGCAATCCGGACGCGATTTCCTACGACGATCTCCTTGACGACTACTGTCGCGCGGGCTTCGGCTCGGCGGCGGGGGACGTGCGCGCCTATTTCGACGCGTTGGAGAAGATGTGCGATGCGGCGGCGGCACTCGCCGGAGGCGGGCGGGCGTCGTCCTCCTCCGGCAATCTGGACGGCAACGCCGCCTATGTCCGGACGTTTGATCCGGACGCGCTGGAGCGCATCCTTGCGTCTGCGGAGGCGAAGGTCGGCGACGACGGCGACGTGCGCGCGCGCATTGCCTATCTGCGCATTGGCCTTGCCGCCGGGCGTATCGAGAAGCGTCTGGGCGAGGCTTGGGCGGCGAAGTCGAAGGAAGGCGTGCTGGCGGCGCAGCAGGAGCTGAAGGATCTCGTGAAGGAGACTTCGCTCCATAAGGATCCGTTTGCGCTCTGCCCCGTGTGGGCCACCGGTACCTATCACTCGCCGCACATGCGCAAACCGAATTTCTGAGATGGGCGCGTTTTGCCGGTGGCAAGACTTAGGCGGTTGATTCCGGAAAGATTTCTGCTATACTATCACCCCACAAAAGAAAGGAAACAAAAATGATTCTCGAACAGTTCAAGTTGGACGGCAAGGTCGCGGTGGTCACCGGCGGCGGTCGTGGTATCGGTCAGGCCTATGCGGTCGGCCTTGCGGAGGCGGGCGCGGATGTCGCGATCGTCGATGTGATCCCCATGGATGAAACCATCGCGGCGATCCAGAAGCTCGGCCGGAAGGCTATCGGCATCAAGGCCGACCTCTCCAAGGGACAGAAGGAGTCCCCCAAGATCATCGCCAAGGTCGTGAAGGCGCTCGGATCGGTGGACATTCTCGTAAACAACGCCGGCATCATCCGCCGCGAGCCGTTCCTCGAGCACAGCGCGAAGAACTGGAACGATGTAATCTCCATCAACCTTTCCACCCCGTTCTTCCTCTCGCAGGCGGCGGCGGCGCAGATGGTCAAGCAGGGCAAGGGCGGCAAGATCATCAACATCGGCTCGATGCTCTCTTTCCAGGGCGGCATCCTGATCCCCGGCTATGCGGCGGCGAAGGGCGGCATCAAGTCCCTCACGATGCTCATGGCGAACGAGCTCTCCAAGTACGGCATCTGCGTGAACGCAATCGCCCCTGGCTACATCGCCACGGAGAACACGCGTCCGATCCGTGAGGACAAGAAGCGCAACAAGGCGATCCTCGACCGCATTCCGGCGGGCCGCTGGGGCACTCCCGACGACCTGAAGGGTCTGTGCGTGTTCCTCGCCTCGCCGGCTTCCGACTATGTGACCGGCTTCATGTACGCCTGCGACGGCGGCTGGCTGGCTCGCTAACGCGGCACACTTTCCATAAGGAGATAACAATGGCAAAAGCGACCGTTCCGGCCCTTGCCCTCGCCCTCGCCGCTGCGGCGGTGGGCGTGGGCTGTTCCTCCACCCCGAACGCCTGCGGAGCGGACTGCTTCGCCGGCTGGCCTGAAGGAAAGGATCCGGCAACGGTCAGCCGTCGCCTCACGGATCTCTTTTTGAGCACGTCCCCTGACAGCTACAAGCCGCAAGGCTACGCGAGTCCGCAAGGGTATGCCAAGAACGGCTACGGCGGCGGAAAGAACATCCACTACTCCGTGGTCGCCCTCTGGATCAACGCGATGGAGTGCGCCCGCCTCACGGATGACAAGGATCGCGAGCAGAAGCTCATCGCTGCGTTCGAGCCGTATTTCGGCGAGAAGGCGTGGGTGCTGCCGAAGTTCAAGCATGTGGACTTCACCATTGTCGGTTCCGTTCCGCTGGAGATCGCCATCCTCAACGGCGATGCGCGCGCGAAGGCGCTCGGCCTCAAGTATGCCGACATGCAGTGGGAAAAGCCGAAGGAGGACGATCCGCCGCCGCCCTACAACAAGCCTTCGTTTGAGGAGCGCATGAAGTGGTGGAGCCAGGGCTACACCTGCCAGACGCGTCTCTGGATCGACGACATGTACATGATCACGGTGCTTCAGAGTCAGGCGTACCGACTCACGAAGGACCGGAAGTACATCGACCGCGCCGCGAAGGAGATGTGCCTGTATCTCGACGAGATTCAGGTGAAGGACGGCAAGGACGCGGGACTCTTCTACCATGCGCCGGATGTCCCGTTCGTGTGGGGGCGCGGCGCCGGGTGGATGGTGGCGGGCATGCCGCTCCTTCTCCAGTATGTGCCGGAATCGAGTCCGTACTATGCCAAGATCAAGGCGGGCTACCGGAAGATGATGGCGGCGCTTCTGGCGCGTCAGAACGCGAACGGCATGTGGAACCAGCTCGTCGGCGATCCTGGCACCTGGGAGGAGACGAGCTGCACGGCGATGTACGGCTATGCGTTCGCGATGGGCGTGAAACATGGCTGGCTCTGCCCGAAGAAGTACGGTCCGGCCGCCCGCAAGGCGTTCCTCGCGCTCGTGGATAAGCTCGACCCGTACGGCAACGTGCCGGATGTCTGCTGCGGCACCGGCAAGCGCAACGACTACAACTGGTACCGCGACCGTCCGCATGTCCATGGAGATCCCCACGGCCAGGCGCCGCTCATGTGGATGTGCCGCGCGTTTCTCGAAAAGTGAGGTGACACGATGGATTCGATTCTTGGCATGTTGATTTTCTGTGGCGGCGGTCTCGCCGGC